>NZ_JBSVWF010000034.1:0-72653 GCF_054071635.1 Pseudomonas sp. SDO52101_S400
TGGAATGCATTTCAAATGTGGGAGCGGGCTTGCTCGCGAAGGAGGCACCCCGGATTATCCGATGCCACTCAAAGGGATTTCCACAACGAGTCGAAATCCTCCTCGCTCCCGCCATTCTGCGCGGCTTCCAGCGAGCGATAGGCAAACTGATTGAAACTGTGTGTGCTTGCCACTCGCCGATCCAGCCCGGCGCGATGCTCTTCGCCCTGGGTGTTGATCAGCACTTTATTGCCTTCCTGAAACGGCAGTCGTGGCGCCAATAGCGTCGCGGGCAAGTCGATGGCGCTGATTTCCGGCAACAACAAACCTCGCAAGTAATGGCTGTGATCGTCCCGCGTGCGCACCAGTTGCAAGCCGCAGGGCTGGGCGTAGGGCGCCACCAGCTCGATGCCCATTTGTGTCCCGGCGCCGCGCACCTGGCGGATCCAGCGCACCACAGCAATGCTCCAGCCTTGATTCGTGGCGTCCTGAATCCCGACCATTTCCCCGGTCTGCAATTCGGCGGGCACCTCTTTTGGCCACGCCAGGCAATAACCGCCAGGGCTGTGGTTTATGACCGGCAACGCGTAAGTCGGATAGTGCGGTGGGCTTTCAGCGTCGCCTTCGTCGTCGGCCAGTGGTTCGTAGCGGATTTCTTCGTAAGGCAGGAATTCGTCTGCCTTGCTCTGCGGGGCCGCATCGAATGCCTGACTCCAGCTGTCCTTTTCACCCTGAGCCACCGCACGGCTGAAGTTTGCGGCGCGTGAACCGGGATGCTTGAGCAATTCACTGAAAGTACGTTCGCCACCCAGATAGAAGTGCAGGGCGCTCATGCCGACACACACGGTCAGGTTGCCCTGGCCGACGGTGCGCTGGAAGCTGCGTTCGGCGGCTTCGCCCCAGGTCGCGTGCAGATGCTGGAGAGTGTCGAGCGTCAGGCCAGCCGGTACCGGCAGTGGTTTGGACGCATCTTGGTGCAGCAGGTGGGCTTCGATAGCATCGACCAGCGCTTGCGGGTCGAAACCGAGCAGCCCCGGCTGTTGTTCGCTGCGAAATTTGCTGCGATAGCGGGGACCGGCGTCGATCTCCGGAGAAATGGCGAACAGCCCTTCACCCGATGCGCCGGGATGCAGTTTGAGCCAGGCGCTCCAGGGTTCAAGCACCTGCGCGAGTTGGGCGATCGGGTTCTGACGCAATTGATTGCAGCGCGCGCTGCCCAGCAACAGGGTGGCGATATAGGTCTGTTCGACGCTCAGCTCACTGGCGAGGCTGGCCAGATCGTCACGGACCCGACGGTGTTGCAACTGCAAGTCGCAGGCGCAGCGAAACAACTGGTGCAGTTCAAACCACAACTGTTCCGGCGCCGGGCTGTACAACTGCGTGGCGCGCACCAGTTGTCCTTTCAGTGCATGAACGGCGCGTTGCAGCGCTTCGCTCAGCAGGGCGGCCCTGTCTTTCGAGTATTTGGGGGCGATGCGCAGAACGATCTGTTTGTAGCCGATGGCCAGCTGGCTTTGCAGGGCCTGACAGAGGTTGCTGATCTTGCGTGAACGCTCATCGAGCATGATCGCCTGATGCAGAAAGTGTCGCTCAAGGTGCTGGCAGACGAAGTACACCTCGGGCCGCATCAGCTCCAGCAGGTGCAGGCGATTGTCGCTGGGGGTCAGCAGTTGATTGAGTTCGCCGAGCCCCTGATAGAGCTGGCGCGCGGTTTCGCCGATGTTGGCCTTGGGCAGGCCGGCGATCCAGCGCTTGAGGTCGCGCGGGGTCGCTTCGCAGAAGGACAGGCGCAATTGGCTCGGGATCGGGACGCTCAGTTGTGGTTGGGATCGAGGATCACTCATGCCATGACCAGCTCCGGCGGCGAATAGGGCAATGCCAAAAACTCTAGCAGTTGTGGTCCGTTTCGCAGGCGTTTGTCAGGCTTTTTTACCGTTGGTCTGCTGGCTGGGTGCCATTTCGGCAGGCGCTACTAGGCTCTCAGGCGTGCGATCGGAAACGCACGGTTGCACGGTCTGCCGCTTACGACGGGCAGGTCTCTGAAAACTTCAAGGAGATGAGGTTCATGTCTAAATACGCAGTGGCAAATCAATGGGGCGGTAGTTCGGCACCTTGGCATCCGGGTGGAACCTGGGTACTGGGCGCGCGGGACAACCAGAAAGTCGTCGCGATCGAGATCAAGTCTGGCGATGGCGGCAAAAGCTTCACCGGCACCATGACTTACGCCGGCGAAGGCCCTATTGGCTTCAAGGCTCAGCGCACTGGCCAGAACCAGTACAACGTCGAGAACCAGTGGGGTGGCAACGATGCCCCGTGGCATCCAGGTGGCAAATGGGTGATCGGCGGTCGGGATAACCAGAACGTTATCGCGTTGAGCGTCACATCGAGTGACGGCGGGAAAAACCTCAGCGGCACCAACACCTACGCCAACGAAGGGCCAATCGGCTTCCGTGGGCAGATAGAGTAACGGCGCCACCCAGGTCGTGTCCGCCCTTTCGCAGACGTGCGAAAGGGCGGATCAACAGGTTCAGGCGTTCGGCAATGCCAGGGCCTGGCCCATCTGTACCGGCGAGCCGGCTTTCAGTTCTTCAACCCACTTCACCTGATCTGGCCCGAACAGCACGATCGCGGTCGAACCCAGCTTGAAGCGCCCCAGTTCCGCACCTTTTTCCAGATGAATCGGCGCACGGGCGGCTTCGTCGTAGCGGAAGGTTTTCAGCTCACGCTTCGGCGGCGTGACCAGGCCGGCCCACACGGTTTCGATCGACGCCACGATCATCGCGCCCACCAGCACCACGGCCATCGGCCCACGCTCGGTGTCGAAGATGCACGCTACGCGCTCGTTGCGCGCGAACAGCTCAGGGACGTTTTCCGCGGTGGTCTTGTTGACCGAGAAGATCCGGCCCGGGATGTAGACCATCTCGCGCAGGGTGCCGGCCAGCGGCATGTGCACGCGGTGGTAATCCTTCGGCGACAGGTAAACGGTAGCGAATTCGCCGCCCATGAACGGCGCAGCATTGGCCGCGTCGCCACCCAACAGTTCCAGCACGCTGAAGCTGTGGCCCTTGGCCTGGAAGATGCGACCGTGTTCGATCGGGCCGAGCTGGCTGATCGCACCGTCGGCCGGGCTGAGGATCGCGCCCGGGGTCTGGTCCAGAGGACGTGCGCCGTCTTTCAAGGCGCGGGTGAAGAAGGCGTTGAAGTGCTCGTAAGCGGTCACGTCCTCAACCAGCGCCTGCGACATGTCCACCTGATAACGCTTGGCGAACCAGGTGGTAAAGGCATTCTTGAACCAGCGCACGCGGCACTCGGCAATGCAGCCGGCCAGGCGCGACAGCAAATGGTGAGGCAGCAGGTACTGGCTGATGATAAACAAACGCTCTTTCATGACTGTCCTTAAAAATCCTTAAAGCTCGACGGGGGTGTCGGGGTGGTTGCCCCATTCGCCCCAGGAACCGGCGTAGCCCTTGACCCGCGGATAACCGAGGGACTTGGCCACCAGATAAGTGAAACCTGACCGGTGATGGGTCTGGCAGTGGGTAATGATTTCTTTGTCTTTGGTGATCCCGAGGCTTTCGAGGATCTGCGGCATGTCGGTGCGGATACGCAACTGACGCGCCTGATCCATGCCTGCCGTCCATTCGAAGTTGACCGCTCCGGGGATGTGCCCACCCTTGGCTGCCAAGACTTTCTCGCCGGAATACTCCAGTGGCCCGCGAGCGTCCCAGATCGCCAGGTCAGCGGCACCGAGGCGGCTTTGCAGGTATTCGCGGGTGGCGGTCGGTTCGTTGTGCAGGGTCAGGGCTACCGGACCGCCGACGACAGGAGGGATCTGGATCGACATCGGCGAACCTTCCGCCAGCCACGCCGGCAAGCCGCCGTCGAGGTAGTGGTACTTGTGGTGACCGATCACGTCGAGCAGCCAGATGAAACGCCCGGCCCAGCCGCCGCCTTCGTCGTCATAGACCACGTAGACCGCGTCCTTGTGATGTCCCAGTTCCCCGAACAGCTCTTCGAGTTTTTCTTTTGTCGGCAGCAGGCCCGGAGCCGGTGCCTGGCCCAGCTGGGTGCGCTTCGGATCGACAAAGCGTGCGCCGGGAATATGACCCTCGGCATAGCGGGCGGCGCTGGTCAGATCCACCAGAATCAGGTTGCGGGCGTCGAGGCGCGGGAGCAGGTCGCTCGGCTCGATCACCAGCGCCAGGCCAGAGAAGTCAGACATGTGAGGTCTCCAGAGCACAAAGGGGAAGGATTGTAGCTGTCATTGGCCGCGCTGGCTAAAGCTGTGCAGGGCTTTCTCGATGCACTGCGCGGTTTTGCCGAAGGCTTGCACGGTGATGTCGGCGAACGGCCCGCCGCCCTGATCGGCGACCACGATCATGATCACCCGACCGTTATTGACCAGCGAGCGCAGGAACAGGTGTTCGCCCCGGAACAGCGTGCGCAGCGAGGGCGGCAGCAGGGCGGAAAACTGGGCGTTGTTGTCCGGGGTGATGCGCACTTGTGCCTGTTGCGCGAGCAAGCGTTGCAGCACGGTGCTTTGACTGACGACGAAGTTGAGCGCGGCGGCTTCCTTCGGCAGGCCGGAAATCTGATGCACGCGCAGACTGGACTGCGTCCGGTCGGCCATCAGGATCATCACCCGGCGCATGCCGCTGGCCACCAGTGTGTCGCGGGCGGCGATGGTCAAGTGCATGGCATTGGTGAAGCGACTCGGCTCGGCCAGCAGTTCGGCGCATTGCCGGCGCCACTTGGCCAGGTCTTCGGTATTGGGTGCGGCGGCCGGCAACATGCCGGCGGGCAGGCGGCGGGTGCCCCACGGCCACAGCAGGGAAACCGCCGGGTGCCACAGATCCGGCATCGAATGCCGTCGCGCGCTGTTGGCGGCCTGCTGGTGCAACTGTTGTTGCACTTCGTCCATCGAGATTTGCAGATAGAGGCTGGTCAGGTACTGCCAGCGCTCGCTGTGCGGACTGTCCCAGGCCTGTTGTGCCGACAGCGCCAGGCCGTTGGCCAGCAGCACGGTGTTGGCCGGCTGGTTGAGCCAGTGGCGCAGGGTCGGGTCATCATCGAGGCGATTCTGTTGGCGCAATGGATGATCCACATCGCGGGCGATGCGCAGGACCTTGACCAGTTCGCGCTGTTCGGTGAGCAGCAATCGATAACCCTGCTGCACCCAGATCGGCAGGCGCCAGACTTCGACCAGCGCTTCACCGATTTTCAGCAGGCGTACGCCGAACAATTGCTTTTCGACGTCGCGGGCCGACTCGCCCTTGTGGATCACCCGGACTTCCCACTCTTCGAGCAGTTTGGGAAAGGTCAGCGCCAACGGCCACAGCGGCGATAAAAACAGCAGACTGCCCCAATGGATGTCTTGCCACAGCCGCGCCAGGCGACTGGCAAAAAAGCCGTTGGCCTGTTGCGTGGCGTGCTGGCTGATCATCTGCAACTGGCGCAAGGCCTGGGGGATTTGCGCCTGCGGCTCGGCAGGCAGACGTGCCAGCAGTTCTTCGGTGCGGGCGAGGCCGAGGCGATTGATCGCGACCTCGAGGTTCTCCGCAGGCGTGGTCATGCTGCCCTGAGTGTGGCGGTTGGCTTCACGAATGATGCTCAGCGCTAGCGCCGGGCTGTCCTGCATCAGGTCGGCAATGTCGCGCATTGAGCTGCGATTGTCGCGGATGGCACGGCAGACACGATCGTGGGCTTCTTGCGGCACCGGCAGGCGCACGCTGTCGAGCAGCTTCACCCAGCCGTCGAGTGTGGTGGGTTTTACGTGTGGGACGTTCGTTTCATTAGCCATGTCTGGACGAGATCTTCACTGACTGTAGACGCGCCCGGCATGGGCTAAATTGGCTTTTCGCCTGAACTGGCTATAGTCTGGCGCAGTTTTGCCGATAAGTAGAAGAAGAGATTTTTTAACTTCCGAATATGACCTTGAACCCGACTTAAATAAGTACTTTCTACCTATGGCTAAAATTATCGGCATCATCGTCGTATTCGCGAGCGTGCTCGGCGGATACGTGCTCTCCCACGGCAAGATTGCCGCACTGATCCAGCCCTTCGAGGTGATGATCATCGGCGGTGCGGCACTCGGAGCATTCCTCCAGGCCAACCCCGGTTACATGACGATGCACGTGCTCAAGAAATCCCTGAGCATGTTCAGCTCGCGTTTCAGCCACACGTTCTATCTGGAAGTGCTGGGCCTGATCTACGAGATCCTCAACAAGAGCCGCCGCGAAGGCATGATGGCCATCGAGGGCGACATCGAAGATGCCGCTGCGAGCCCGATCTTCGCCAAGTACCCGGCAGTGCTGAAAGACGAACGCATGACCGCGTTCATCTGTGATTACCTGCGCATCATGTCCTCCGGCAACATGGCTCCTCACGAACTGGAAGGTCTGTTCGACATGGAGCTGTACAGCCTCAAGGAAGACCTCGAGCATCCGTCTCACGCGGTGAACGGCATCGCCGACGCCATGCCGGGTTTCGGTATCGTCGCGGCGGTACTGGGTATCGTGGTGACCATGGCCTCGCTGGGTGAAGGCGATCAGAAGTCCATCGGTCTGCACGTCGGTGCGGCACTTGTGGGTACCTTCTTCGGTATTCTCGCGGCCTACGGTTTCTTCGGCCCGCTGGCACACTCCCTGGCGCACGATGCCAAGGAAGAGCTGAACGTTTACGAAGCTATCAAGGCTTCGCTGGTGGCTTCGGCGTCCGGCATGCCGCCGTCGCTGGCTGTCGAGTTCGGTCGCAAGGTTCTGTACCCGGCTCACCGTCCAAGCTTTGCCGAGCTGGAACAAGCCGTTCGCGGTCGTTAAGTCATGGAAAATAACCAGCCGATAATCATCAAGCGCGTCAAGCGCATCGCCGGCGGGCATCACGGCGGGGCGTGGAAGATTGCCTTCGCCGACTTCGCGACGGCGATGATGGCGTTCTTCCTGGTGTTGTGGCTGTTGTCCACCGCGACCCCGGAACAGAAGATCGCCATCGCCGGTTACTTCAAGGACCCGGTCGGTTTCTCCGAGAGCGGCACGCCGTACATCATCGATCTGGGCGGTACGCCGACCCTCGCACCGGAAAACACCCTCAACCCCGAAGTGAAGTCGCAGCCGCAACCGGACAAGGTCACGGTCGACACCGAGCAGGTTGAAGGCATGGCCGAGCAGGTCGAGAAGGAACGTCTGGAACTGTTGCTGCAAGAACTGCAGAACAAGGTCGACGAGAACCCGCAGCTGCAGAAATTCAAGGATCAGATCCTGTTCGAGATCACGCCGAACGGCTTGCGCATCCAGATCATGGACGCCGAGAACCGGCCGATGTTCGACTCCGGCTCTGCACGCCTGAAGCCGTACTTCGAAGACATCCTGCTGGCCATGGCCGACACCATCAAAGCGGTGCCGAACAAGATCAGCATCAGCGGCCACACCGATGCCAAGCCGTACACCGGCACCGGTGACTTCGGTAACTGGGAACTCTCGGCCAACCGTGCCAACGCCGCCCGGCGTGCACTGGTGGCGGGCAGCTATCCGGACGGGCAAGTGGCGCGGGTGGTGGGTTACGCCTCGTCGGCACTGTTCGACAAGGAGAACCCGTTCAACCCGGTCAACCGCCGCATCGACATCGTGGTGCTGACCAAGAAGGCCCAGGCCGCCATCGAAGGTTCGCAAGGCGCTGAACCTGCGAAACCGGCCGAAGGGCAGAACGGCGCGGATCCGGCCAAACCGGTCGACCCGAACGCCTTGCCGGCGGATCAGCAGCCAGTGCCTGCGCACGAACTGCGCGAGCGGCTGAACCTGTTTGACGACGCGGCACCGAAGCCGGCCGCGCCAGGTAGTGCGGCGCCATCCCCGGCGCCCGCTGCACCCACACCTGCACCGGCCCCCGCGCCGAAGCAGTGATCCATAAAAAAGCCGCGAGATGATCGCGGCTTTTTTGTGCCCTGTGCGACGACTGGGCACACTTTTGATCAGCCTCTCACGGATAATCCCCTATCAGCTTGCACACGGGTGTTTTGCTCTAAATGGCCAGCAATGAATACAAATCCTTCTGAACCACAAGGAGTCGTGACGATGGAAAATCAGACAATCTTTTTGCTGCAGCAGCAATTTGACGAATTAGCGCAACGGGTACCTGGCGAGGGTATCGAGTTCTGGTTCGCTCGCGAACTGCAGGAGCCTTTTGGTTATGCACGTTGGGAAAACTTTCTCACCGTTCTCCAGCGAGCAATAGCCTCGTGTGAAGCCACAGGCGTGGATGCTCTCGATCATTTTCGTGGCGTTACGAAAATGATCGAGATTGGCAAAGGTGGGCAACGAGCTACCGACGATTTCATGCTTACGCGCTATGCCTGTTACTTGATTGCGCAGAATGGCGATCCGCGTAAACAGCCCATTGCCTTTGCTCAGAGCTATTTCGCGCTACAAACGCGCAAGCAAGAGTTGATTGAAGACCGGATGCGCCTGCAGGCCCGCTTTGATGCTCGTGATCGCTTGCGCGAGTCGGAAAAAGAACTGTCGCAGAATATTTACGAACGTGGCGTGGATGATGAGGGTTTTGCTCGCATCCGCTCCCGGGGAGACGCAGCACTTTTCGGTGGGAGAACGACTCAAGCGATGAAAGATCGCTACGGCATCATCAAGAGTCGGCCACTTGCTGATTTTCTGCCCACATTGACTATTGCTGCGAAAAATCTTGCCACTGAGATGACCAATCACAATGTGCTTCAGGTTGATTTAAAGGGTGAGTCGGCCATTGCGAGCGAGCATGTCCAGAACAATTTGAGCGTGCGCGACATGCTGAACCAGCGCGGTATCAAACCCGAGGAACTCCCTGCGGAAGAGGATATTCGCAAGCTTGAACGTCGGGTTAAATCACAGGAAAGGAGCATCGCCAAGCAGGCGCCTAAGCTACCGGCTGACTGATTTTCAGGTGTTCGGTGGAATGACCGAATCGACAAACAAAAGCCGCAGTCACCTGCGGCTTTTGTTTGCTGGGCGTTCTCAAAGTCAGCGTTGCTGACGATGTTTTTCAGTAACCGTTTTCCGGCAGACTGGCGATGATCGAGCGGTAGCTGTTCATCCGCTGCTGTTGCACGCGGCCATCTTCCAGCGCCTTGAGCAGTGCGCATCCCGGTTCGCGGTCGTGCTTGCAGTCGCGGAAGCGGCAGGTGCCGAGCAGGTCATCGAACTCGATGAAACCGGCTTCGACGTCGGCGCGGCTGACGTGTCCCAGACCGAACTCGCGGATACCCGGGGAATCGATCAGCTCACCGCCACCGGGGAAGTGGAACAGGCGCGCGGTGGTCGTGGTGTGAGTGCCCTGGCCGGACAGTTCGGACAGCGGGCCGACGCGGGTTTCCACCTCTGGCAGCAGACTGTTGACCAAGGATGACTTGCCGACACCGGACTGGCCGACGAATACGCTGATGCGCCCGTCGAGCTGCTTCTGCAATTGCTCCATGCCGTTGCCGTGGTGCGCCGACACTTCCAGCACCGGATAACCCAGCGTGCGATAGACCGCCAGCAACGCGTTCAGCGCCGGGGCGTTCTGTTCGTCGATCAGGTCGAACTTGTTCAGCAGCAGCAACGGACGGATGCCGGCGTGCTCGGCCGCGACCAGATAACGGTCGATCAGGTTGGCATGGGGCTCGGGCAGCGGGGCGAAGACAATGACGATCATGTCAACGTTGGCGGCCACCGGTTTGAGCTGGCCACGGCTGTCCGGACGGCACAGCTCGGTGGTGCGCGGCAGTTGCGCGACGATGACGCCGATGCCCTGGTTGCCGGCGCGCCAGACCACTTGATCACCGGTCACCAGCGCAGGCAGGTTGGCCCGCAAGTGGCAGCGGAAGACCTGGCCGGCCAGTTCGCCGTCAACGGCCTCGACCTCGACCTGTACACCGAAGTGGGCGATCACCAGGCCGCGCTGTTCCGGGCCCAGATCGCCACCTTCGAGTGCCTCGACAGCCGAGGACTCGCGTTTGGCGGCGCGGGCGGCGCGCTCGCCCTGAATCTTTTCGATGCGCCAGTTTTGACGACGATTGAGTTGGCGTTTGGCCATGGGTGTTCCGTCTGAAGAATGCAGCGATTAGGTAAAACGGCCGCGAGTTTAGCACGCCCGGGCATCGCCCTAGGCTAAACTGCGCAGCATTGCCTAGGAGCCGAAATATGCAGAACCCGCAGAACCTGATCTGGATCGACCTGGAAATGACCGGTCTGGATCCGGAAAATGACGTCATCATCGAAATGGCCACCATCGTTACCGACAGTGACCTCAATACCTTGGCCGAAGGCCCGGTGATCGCCATCCACCACAGCGACGAAGTGCTCGCTCGCATGGATGAGTGGAACACCCGCACCCACGGCAACTCCGGCCTGACCCAGCGCGTGCGCGACAGCCGCGTGAGCATGGCCGAGGCCGAAGCCGAAACCATCGCCTTCCTCGAGCAGTGGGTGCCGAAGGGCAAGTCGCCGATCTGTGGCAACAGCATCTGCCAGGATCGCCGCTTCCTTTATACCCACATGAAGTCCCTGGAAAGCTATTTCCACTACCGCAACCTCGACGTCTCCACGCTCAAGGAACTGGCCGCGCGCTGGGCGCCGGACGTGCGCGACAGCTTCAAGAAGGGCAGCACTCACCTGGCACTGGATGACATCCGTGAGTCCATCGCCGAGCTGCAGCACTACCGCAAGCATTTCATCAAGTTCTGAGATCGGCGACCCACGCCGAGGCGCCCTCTTTTGGTGCCCCGGCGAAGTGAGTAGACTGCGCGCCTTCCTGCCAGGATCGCCACCATGTTGCTGATGCTCTACCTCGTCGCCATTACTGCCGAAGCCATGACCGGCGCCCTCTCTGCGGGCCGTCGCGGCATGGACTGGTTCGGCGTGGTGTTGATCGCCTGCGTCACGGCATTGGGCGGCGGTTCGGTGCGCGACGTGCTGCTCGGGCACTACCCGCTGACCTGGGTCAAACACCCGGAATACCTGGTGCTGACCACGGTCGCGGCGATGGTCACCGTGTTCACGGCCCGCTGGATGCGTCATCTGCGCTCGCTGTTTCTGGTGCTCGATGCGGTCGGTCTGGTGGCGTTCACCCTGATCGGTTGCATGACCGCCCTGGAAATGGGCCACGGCATGCTGGTGGCTTCGGTCAGCGGCGTAATCACCGGGGTGTTCGGCGGCATCCTGCGCGACATCTTCTGCAACGACATCCCGCTGATCTTCCGCCGCGAGCTCTACGCCAGCGTCTCGTTCGCCGCGGCGTGGTGCTACATGCTGTGCCTGTTCCTGAACGTGCCGAGCGAACAGGCGATCCTGATCACGCTGTTCGGCGGCTTTCTATTGCGGTTGTTGGCGATTCGCTTCCATTGGGAAATGCCGAAGTTCGTCTATAACGACGAGCATTGATTCTCACGATGTGAAACATCCTGTTGAGGATGGTTGATGGGCGACTGGCGCTGAATGGGGTAAAAAGAACATTAAATAGGGTAGTTGACGCTTTAATTACCCCATTTAATGGTTGATTACCCCATTTGAAGGAACATGGCATGCGGTCGCTTACTTCTGATTTTCTCACTGCCCTGCGCTTCAATGGATTACAGATCAGCACCATGCGGGCCCTTGGAGAGTATCGAGGTAAGCAGCAGCTGTTTGTCGCTCAGTCACCTCAAATTCTCCATGACCTGAAAGAGCTTGCAGTGATTGAGTCCACGGAGTCGTCCAACCGGTTGGAGGGCGTGACCGTAGCTCCTGCCAGGTTGAAATCCTTGATCAGTGGGAGTTCGGAGCCCAAGAGTAGATCTGAGCAGGAGATTGCCGGATATCGGGACGCACTTTCGCTCATTCATGAGTCTGGTGAGGCGATGTCCTTTTCCGAAGGCGTCTTGCGGCAGCTACATACTGTCCTCTATCGGTATCTCCCGCAGGACGGCGGTCGTTGGAAAGCAACGAACAACGACATTGTCGAGCGCCATCTGGATGGCAGCACGCGCGTTCGCTTTCGGCCGATAGCGGCTCATCTGACTCCTATCGCAGTTACTGAGATGGTTACGCAGTACCGACGAGCGGTGGACCAGAATCTGGCGGATCCCTTGGTATTGGTTCCGCTCGTCGTTCTCGACTTCCTGTGCATACACCCCTTTTCAGATGGTAACGGGCGAGTTGCGCGTCTGCTGACTCTAATGTTGCTTTATCAGTTTGATTATCAAGTCGGGCGCTTTATCAGTCTTGAACGGGTGTTTGAGGAGTCAAAAGAGAGTTACTACGAGACGCTTGAGCTGAGCTCGAAAGGCTGGCATGAGGATTTACATGATGTTCAGCCATGGCTTGATTATTTTTGGGGCGCGATGCTTCGAGCGTACAAAGAGTTTGAGGAGCGTGTGGGGACGATCGATAATCGTCGAGGCAGTAAAAGTGATCGGGTGAGAAACGAGGTGCTGAAGCGCAATTTGCTTTTTTCCATCTCGGATATTGAACAGTCTTGTCCTGGAATCAGTCGTGATACGGTTCGAATGGTACTGCGCACGCTCAAGGCAGAGGGGCTGATTGAGTCTACGGGCAACGGGCGCAGTGCCAAATGGAGGAAGCTGACTTGAGATTCGCTAAGCTTCAGTCGCTACGCTATTAAGGCGGTCGGCGTGCTGTTTCAACGCCCATTCCACATGTTCCCGCACCAGCTCTGACGGGTATTCGCGCCGCGCCTTGAGTGCTTCCAGCACCGGAATGGTCGATGGCGCATTGCCCAATCCCACCGCCAGATTGCGCAGCCAGCGCTCATAACCGGCGCGGCGCAGTGGCGAACCCTCGGTGCTGCTGAGAAATTTGTCTTCATCCCACAGAAACAGCTCCGCCAGTTCGGCGTTGTCCAGATTGTGCCGTGGCTTGAAGTCGCTTTCCCCGGACGGGCGGGCGAAGCGGTTCCACGGGCAGCAGATCTGGCAATCGTCGCAGCCGAACACCCGGTTGCCGATCAACGGTCGCAGATCTTCGGGGATGGCGTTCTTCAGCTCGATGGTCAGGTAGGAAATGCAGCGTCGCGCATCCAGCACATAAGGGCCGACGAAGGCGTTGGTCGGGCAGATGTCGAGACACGCGGTGCAGCGCCCGCAATGTTCGGTGCTGTGGGGTTCATCCACTGGCAACGGCAGATCGACGAACAGTTCGCTGAGAAAGAAATAACTGCCGGCCTTGCGGTTCAGGACCAGGGTGTTTTTACCGATCCAGCCCAGGCCGGCCTGTTCGGCGATGGCTTTTTCCAGCACCGGGGCGCTGTCGACGAAGGCGCGGAAGCCGAACGGGCCGATTTCGGATTGGATCTTGTCCGCCAGTTGCTGCACGCGCTTGCGGATCAACTTGTGATAGTCGCGGCCCAGGGCATAACGCGAGATGTAGGCTTTTTCCGGTTTGGCCAGCAATTGCGCCATTTGCGTGTCGCCCGGCAGGTAGTCCATGCGCAGGGACACCACGCGCAAGGTACCCGGCACCAGCTCTTCGGGGTGCGAGCGTTTGCTGCCGTGGGCGCCCATGTAATCCATTTCGCCGTGGTAGCCGGCCTCCAGCCAGCGTTGCAGGTGCTGCTCGTGCTCGGCCAGGTCCAGACCGCTGATGCCGACTTGCTGGAAGCCCAGCTCGCGGCCCCAGTCCTTGATGGATTGGGCGAGGGCGGGAAGATCTGTGGTGATGGCGGACATGAGGCGAGAGAAACCGGAGCTGAGGTGCGTATAATTCTGCCAGACATCGGAGCCCGAAGACGCATGCCGCACACTAAAGATCAATTACCCGACGCGCTGTACCGCGCCGCGCAGGTGCGGGCACTCGACGCACGGCTGATTGCCACCGGCACGCCGGGCTTCGAATTGATGCAGCGTGCCGCCCATGCCACCTGGCGCGCACTGGTGCGGCAATGGCCCACGGCGAACGAATTGACCGTGCTGGCCGGGCACGGCAACAACGCCGGTGACGGTTATCTGGTGGCTGCGCTGGCCCGTCGTGCGGGTTGGACGGTGCAGGTGCTGGCCGTCGGCAATCCGCAGCGTTTGCAGGGCGATGCGGCCCTGGCGCATGCCGAAGCTGTCGCCGAAGGCGTTGCGATTGCTGCGTGGACTGCTTCCAGTGAATTGCGCGGAATTCTTGTCGACGCGCTGCTTGGCACCGGTCTGAGCGGTGAAGTACGTGAGCCGTATACGTCTGCCATCGCAGCCATCAATGCCAGCGGCCTGTCGGTGGTGGCGGTCGATATCCCTTCCGGTTTGTGCGCCGATACCGGCCATGTGCTGGGCCGCGCGGTGTGCACCGACCTTACTGTGACTTTCATCGGGCTGAAACTCGGCCTGTTTACCGGGGATGCGGCGGACTACGTCGGCGAACTGCTGTTTAACGATCTGCAAGCGCCTGCCGAAACCTACAGTGACATTGCCGTCGCCGCCCGCCGGCTCAATGCCGGTAATCTGCCGCGCCTGCCTGCTAGATTGCCGGCTGCGCACAAGGGGCGTTTCGGTCATGTCCTGCTGATCGGTGGCGATCACGGCTTTGGCGGGGCAATCCTGCTCAGCACCGAAAGCGCGTTGCGCAGTGGGGCCGGGATGGTGTCGCTGGCCACCCGCCCGGAACATGTTCCGGCGGCGTTGAGCCGGGTGCCGGAAGCCATGGTGCTGGGTACTTCTTCGGCCAATCAACTGATGGGGCTGCTGGAAAAGGTGTCGGTGCTGGTGGTCGGGCCCGGGCTGGGTCAGGCCAGTTGGGGACGGGCGCTGTTGTCGGCTGCTGCCAATGCCTCGCTGCCACAGGTGTGGGATGCCGATGCGCTGAATCTGTTGGCCGGCGGTTTCGTCAGTTTGCCCAAGGATTGCGTGATCACGCCGCATCCGGGGGAAGCGGCGCGGTTGCTGGGGATCAGCACTGCCGAGGTGCAGGCCGATCGTCCGGCGGCGGCGCTGGCGTTGAGCAAAAAATATACAGCGGTGGTGGTGCTCAAGGGGGCGGGCAGTCTGATCGCTCATCCCGACGGGCGTCTGGCGTTGTGTCATCAAGGCCATCCGGCCATGGCCACTGCTGGTCTGGGCGACGTGCTGGCCGGTCTGGTCGGCGCGTTGCTGGCGCAGGGTATGGACGCGTTCGACGCGGCGTGCCTGGCGGTCTGGCTGCACGCCAACGCCGGGGCGCAACAAGGTAAATTCGGCCGTGGGCTGGCGGCCAGTGATCTGATTCCAGCCATTCGTCAGTTGTTGGAGGAGCATGCACCGTGTCTGAAGTAACCCTGTACCTGGCCGATGAACAGGCGATGAGCGACTTTGGCGCACGGATCGCCCGCGTGACCGGGGGGCATGGCCTGATCTTCCTTGAAGGCAACCTCGGCATGGGCAAAACCACGCTGTCCCGGGGCATCATCCGCGGGCTGGGGCACGTCGGCGCGGTGAAAAGTCCGACCTTCACGTTGGTCGAGCCCTACGAGATCGGTGACATCCGCGCCTTCCACTTTGATCTGTATCGTCTGGTCGATCCGGAAGAGCTGGAGTTTCTGGGCATTCGCGACTATTTCGAAGACGACGCCCTGTGCCTGATCGAGTGGCCCGATAAAGGTGCAGGCTTTTTGCCAAAGCCTGACCTGACCATTACCATTAGCCCGCAAGACAGCGGGCGTTCGCTGACTATTTTGTCCCAGGGCTCGCGTGGCGAGGCCTGGTGTGCCGCTTTGGCATTGGAAACCAATTAAATGATGGGGTTAGGTATGCGCTTTCGCGCGTTGGTGGCTGCCGTTGGACTGATGTTGATGGCAGTAACCGTCAACGCTGTGGCCGAGACAAAGGTCAACAGCGTGCGCCTGTGGCGGGCGCCGGACAACACGCGTCTGGTCTTCGACTTGAGCGGCCCGGTGCAGCACAGCGTCTTCACCCTGACCGCACCGGATCGGCTGGTGATCGACATCAATGGCGCCACCCTGAGTGCACCGTTGAAAGTCTCGACCGCCAACACGCCGATCACCGCGATGCGTTCGGCCCAGCGCACGCCGACCGACCTGCGGGTGGTCATCGATCTGAAAAAGGCCGTCACCCCGAAAAGCTTCTCGCTGGCGCCTAACGCGCAATACGGCAACCGTCTGGTGGTCGACCTGTTCGACAACCCGGCCGATGCCGCGCCGCCACCTGCGCCAACGCCACAAGTGGCGACGGTACCCGCCGTGCCGGTGACTCCTTCGGAACCTGCCATCAAGTTGCCGCCGGCCCCGGCCGGCAAGCGCGACATCATTGTGGTGATTGACGCCGGCCACGGCGGCGAAGACCCGGGTGCGTCCGGCTCACGCGGTCAGCGCGAGAAAGACGTGGTGCTGCAGATCGCCCGTGAATTGCAACGTCAGGTCAACGGCATGAAAGGCTTCCGCGCCGAACTGACCCGTACCGGCGACTACTTCATCCCGCTGCGCGGCCGTACCGAAATCGCCCGCAAGAAAGGCGCCGACCTGTTCGTCTCGATCCACGCCGACGCGGCGCCATCTGCGGCGGCGTTCGGGGCTTCGGTGTTTGCCCTGTCTGATCGTGGCGCCACTTCGGAAACCGCCCGTTGGCTGGCCGACAGCGAAAACCGTTCCGACCTGATCGGCGGTGCCGGCAACGTCAGCCTCGACGACAAGGACCGGATGCTCGCCGGCGTTCTGCTCGACCTGTCGATGACCGCCTCGCTGACCTCCAGCCTCAACGTCGGCCAGAAAGTCCTGACCAATATTGGTCGGGTCACGCCGCTGCACAAACAGCGCGTGGAACAGGCCGGATTCATGGTGCTGAAGTCGCCGGACATCCCGTCGATCCTGGTGGAAACCGGCTTCATCTCCAACGCCAACGAAGCGAACAAGCTCTCGGCTTCGAGCCACCAGCAGGCGCTGGCGCGTTCGATCAGCAGCGGCGTGCGTCAGTTCTTCCAGCAGAACCCGCCACCGGGCACTTACATTGCCTGGCTGCGTGATTCGGGCAAGATCGCCCAGGGCCCGCGTGATCACCGGGTCAGCCCCGGCGAAACCCTGGCGATGATCGCCGTGCGTTATCAGGTGTCGGCAGCCACCCTGCGCAGTGCCAACAATCTGAGCAGCGATGAGCTGAAGGTTGGTCAGCACTTGACTATTCCTGGCACCGAACTGGCGTCCAAAGAATGAACCAGGTCCTGAACGCGGCCCGCATCGAACTGCTCAGCCCACGGCTTGCGAACCAGATCGCCGCCGGCGAGGTGGTTGAGCGCCCGGCCTCGGTGATCAAGGAGTTGCTGGAAAACAGCCTCGATTCCGGCGCCAAGCGCATCGACGTCGATGTGGAGCAGGGCGGCGTCAAACTGCTGCGGGTGCGCGACGATGGCAGCGGCATCTCCGCCGATGACCTGCCGCTGGCTCTGGCCCGTCACGCCACCAGCAAGATCCGTAATCTTGAAGACCTCGAACAGGTGATGAGCCTGGGTTTCCGGGGGGAGGCACTGGCGTCGATCAGCTCCGTGGCGCGCCTTACCCTGACGTCCCGTACCCGCGACGCCGATCAGGCCTGGCAGGTCGAGACCGAAGGCCGCGACATGGCGCCCCGTGTGCAGCCGGCGGCCCATCCGGTCGGCACCTCGGTGGAAGTCCGTGACCTGTTTTTCAACACCCCGGCTCGGCGCAAATTCCTCAAGACCGAAAAAACCGAATTCGATCACCTGCAAGAAGTGATCAAGCGTCTGGCGCTGGCGCGATTCGACGTGGCGTTCCATTTGCGCCACAACGGCAAGACCATCCTCAGCCTGCATGAGGCTCACGATGATGCGGCCCGCGCGCGGCGTGTGGCGGCGATCTGCGGTTCTGGCTTCCTTGAGCAGGCATTACCGATCGAGATCGAGCGTAACGGCCTGCACCTGTGGGGGTGGGTCGGTCTGCCGACGTTCAACCGCAGTCAGGCGGATTTGCAGTACTTCTTCGTCAACGGCCGCGCGGTGCGCGACAAACTGGTCGCCCACGCGGTACGTCAGGCTTATCGCGATGTGTTGTTCAATGGCCGGCATCCGACGTTCGCGCTGTTTTTCGAGGTCGATCCGGCAGCGGTCGACGTCAACGTGCACCCGACCAAACACGAAGTGCGTTTCCGTGACGGGCGCATGGTGCATGACTTCCTCTATGGCACCTTGCACCGTGCCCTGGGTGATGTGCGGCCGGAAGATCAGTTGGCCGGTTCGGTCACTACCGCGATCGTGCGGCCAACCGGCCTCGAAGCCGGCGAGTTCGGGCCGCAGGGCGAAATGCGACTGGCCGCGAATGCGCTGCTGGAGCAACCGCAGGCGCAGCCGGCGTTCAATACCTCGTCGGGCGCCAGCACTGGCGGCGCTTATCAGTATCAATACACGCCGCGCCCGCAATCCGCCGTGCCGGCTGCCGAGGCCCAGGCTGCGTACCGCGAGTTTTTTGCGCCGCTGCCTGAAGCGAATGCCAACGCGCTGCCGGCCGGTCAGGAAGATATTCCGCCGCTGGGCTACGCGCTGGCGCAGCTCAAGGGCATTTATATTCTGTCCGAGAACGCCCAGGGCCTGGTTTTGGTGGACATGCACGCCGCTCACGAGCGGATCATGTATGAGCGCCTGAAGATCGCCATGGCCAGCGAAGGCCTGAGCGGCCAGCCGTTGCTGGTGCCGGAATCCCTAGCGGTCAGCCAGCGCGAGGCCGATTGCGCTGAAGAACATGCGGCGTGGTTCCAGCGTCTCGGTTTCGAGTTGCAGCGCCTCGGCCCGGAAACCCTGGCGATCCGGCAGATTCCGGCTCTGCTCAAGCAGGCCGAAGCCAACCGTCTGGTGGGCGATGTCCTGTCGGACTTGATGGAGTACGGCACTAGCGACCGCATCCAGGCGCATCTGAATGAACTGCTCGGCACCATGGCCTGCCACGGCGCGATCCGCGCCAACCGCCGCCTGGCTTTGCCGGAAATGAACGGTCTGCTGCGCGACATGGAAAACACCGAGCGCAGCGGTCAATGCAACCATGGCCGACCGACCTGGACCCAACTGGGCCTGGACGATCTGGACAAACTGTTCCTGCGCGGTCGTTGATGAGCCAGCTTCCTCCAGCGATTTTCCTGATGGGCCCGACCGCTGCGGGCAAGACCGACCTGGCCATCGAGCTGACCAAGGTGCTGCCGTGCGAGTTGATCAGCGTCGATTCGGCGCTGGTCTATCGCGGTATGGACATCGGTACGGCCAAGCCTTCCAAAGAGCTGCTCGCCGAGCATCCTCATCGGCTGATCGACATTCTCGACCCGGCCGAGAGTTATTCGGCTGCCGATTTCCGCCGCGATGCTTTACAGGCAATGGCCGAAATCACTGCACGCGGAAAAATTCCGCTGCTGGTCGGCGGCACGATGCTCTATTACAAGGCTTTGGTCGAAGGTCTGGCGGATATGCCGGCGGCGGATCCCGAAGTGCGCGCGCAGATCGAGGAAGAGGCTGCACGCCTTGGTTGGCAAGCCCTGCACGATCAATTGGCGGCAATCGATCCGGAGTCGGCGGCGCGTATTCACCCGAACGATCCGCAACGCCTGAGTCGGGCGCTGGAAGTTTATCGGGTCAGCGGTCAGAGCATGACTGAACTGCGGCTGAAACAATCTGAACAAAGTACCCAAGCTGCGGCATCGGGACTGCAACAATTGCCCTATACTGTCGCGAACTTGGCCATTGCTCCGGCAAATCGTCAGGTACTGCACGACCGCATTAAACAAAGATTCACAAATATGCTGGAACAGGGGTTCATCGACGAGGTCGTAGCCCTGCGTAATAGAAGTGACCTGCATGTAGGGTTGCCGTCTATACGTGCGGTAGGCTATCGCCAAGTCTGGGATTACCTGGATGGCAAGCTGACGTCGGCCGAAATGCAGGAGCGGGGCATCATTGCCACGCGCCAATTGGCCAAACGCCAGTTTACCTGGCTGCGCAGCTGGGACGATTTACACTGGCTCGACAGTCTGGATTGCGACAATCTGCCACGCGCCTTGAAATACCTTGGGACCATCTCCATATTGAGCTGAGTCCTTGCAATTGCCGTCTATCCTTGGGGGTGTGGCGGCAAAAGCCATCTGATTACCTATTTTTTATATTGAATCCTTAAAGGAGTGCGGCACATGTCAAAAGGGCATTCGCTACAAGACCCTTACTTGAATACTTTACGTAAAGAGAAAGTTGGGGTTTCCATCTACCTGGTCAACGGTATCAAACTGCAAGGCACGATCGAGTCTTTCGACCAGTTCGTTATCCTGCTGAAAAACACCGTCAGCCAGATGGTTTACAAACACGCTATCTCTACAGTCGTGCCGGTTCGTCCAATTCGTCTGCCAAGCGCAACCGAATCCGAAGCAGGTGACGCTGAGCCAGGTAACGCCTGATAGGAGTCTCCTTTGTTCTTTGAGCGCCACGGTGGTGGTGAGCGAGTCATCCTCGTTCACTTGGATGGACAGGACCCTGAGGCGCGCGAAGATCCGCAGGAGTTTCAGGAACTGGCAAATTCGGCAGGCGCCGAGACCGTTGCGTTTTTTAACGTACCGCGTCATCGGCCAACCGCCAAATACCTGATCGGCAGCGGCAAGGTCGAGGAACTGCGCGACCTGGTCCACGCTGAAGAAGCCGATCTGGTGATCTTCAATCACGTCCTCACGCCCAGTCAGGAACGTAACCTCGAACGTGTTTTCGAGTGTCGCGTGATCGACCGTACCGGTCTGATTCTCGATATTTTCGCCCAACGCGCCCGTACCCATGAGGGCAAGCTCCAGGTAGAACTGGCCCAGCTTGACCACATGAGCACCAGGCTGGTTCGCGGCTGGACTCACCTTGAGCGTCAGGGTGGCGGTATCGGCATGCGCGGTCCGGGTGAAACCCAGCTCGAAACCGACCGACGACTGCTGCGGGTTCGTCTGCGCCAGATCAAGGGGCGGCTGGAAAAAGTGCGCAGTCAGCGCGAACAGTCGCGCCGCGGCCGTTCCCGTGCGGATATTCCTACCGTGTCTCTGGTGGGCTACACCAACGCCGGTAAATCCACGCTCTTCAATAACGTGACGAAATCCGAGGTGTACGCGGCTGACCAGTTGTTTGCCACGCTGGACCCGACCCTGCGCCGTCTGGAGCTGGACGACCTGGGGCCGATTGTCCTGGCCGACACCGTGGGTTTCATTCGTCATTTGCCGCACAAGCTGGTCGAGGCATTTCGGTCTACGCTCGAAGAGTCGAGCAATTCCGACCTGCTGTTGCACGTGATCGATGCGGCCGAACCGGATCGCATGTTGCAGATCGAGCAGGTGATGGTGGTGCTGGGCGAGATTGGTGCCCAGGACTTGCCGATCCTCGAGGTCTATAACAAACTCGATTTGCTTGAAGGCGTTGAGCCACAAATCCAGCGCGACGAGAACGGCAAGCCTCAACGGGTCTGGTTGTCGGCGCGTGATGGCACTGGTCTGGAGTTGCTTGAGCAAGCCATTGCCGAATTGCTGGGCAGTGATTTGTTTGTCGGAACCTTGCGTCTGCCCCAGCGGTTTGCGCGTCTGCGCGCACAGTTCTTCGAACTGGGCGCGGTACAGAAAGAAGAATACGACGAAGAAGGTGTCAGCTTGCTGGCCATTCGATTGCCACGCTCGGAGCTCAATCGACTGGTCAGTCGTGAAGGCGTTGTGCCGACGGAGTTCATCGAGCAACACACTTTGCAATAAAAGCCTGAAAAAGCGGTTGTGCCGCAACGGCAGGCATTCTGTAGCATTGGTCGGCGCGCCGTGGGTGCGTCTTTGCTTTATCAGATGGAGAGCGCTATGGCTTGGAATGAGCCGGGTGGCAACTCGAACAATCAGGATCCTTGGGGTGGCAAGCGCCGCAATAACGGCGACCGCAAGGGGCCACCAGATCTCGACGAGGCCTTCCGAAAGCTGCAGGAAAGCCTGAACGGGTTGTTCGGTGGTGGAAAGAAACGTGGTGGTGATGACGGTGGCGGTTCGGGCAAGAGTGGCGGCTTCGGCGGCCTGCTCGGCATTGGCCTCGTCGTGCTGGCGGCCGTGTGGCTGTACAGCGCGGTGTATGTAGTCGATGAGCAGGAGCAGGCCGTGGTGCTGCGCTTCGGCAAGTACTACGAAACCGTCGGCCCGGGCCTGAACATCTACTTCCCGCCGATCGACAAGAAGTACATGGAAAACGTCACGCGTGAGCGTGCCTACACCAAGCAGGGCCAGATGCTGACCGAAGACGAGAACATCGTCGAAGTGCCGCTGACCGTGCAGTACAAGATCAGCAACCTGCAGGACTTCGTGCTGAACGTCGACCAGCCGGAAATCAGCCTGCAACATGCGACCGACAGTGCGCTGCGCCATGTGGTGGGCTCTACCGCGATGGACCAGGTGCTGACCGAAGGTCGTGAGCTGATGGCCAGCGAAATCAAGGAGCGTCTGCAACGCTTCCTCGATACCTATCGCACCGGTATCACCGTCACTCAGGTCAACGTACAGAGCGCAGCTGCACCGCGCGAAGTGCAGGAAGCCTTCGATGACGTGATCCGCGCCCGTGAAGACGAGCAGCGTTCGCGCAACCAGGCTGAAACCTACGCCAACGGCGTGGTGCCGGAAGCCCGTGGTCAGGCCCAGCGCATTCTCGAAGATGCCAATGGCTACCGTGACGAAACGGTCTCGCGCGCCAAGGGTGAGGCTGATCGCTTCACCAAGCTGGTTGCCGAGTATCGCAAGGCGCCCGAGGTCACTCGTCAGCGTCTGTACCTGGACACCATGCAGGAAGTCTTCAGCAGCACCAGCAAGGTTCTCGTGACCGGCAACAAGAACGGCCAGAGCAACCTGCTTTATCTGCCGCTGGACAAGATGATTCAGAACAGTTCGGGCAGCAATGCGCCGGTTACCGGTTCGGCTGCCGCCAGCAACAACACGGACGTCACGCCGCATGTCACTGACCTGCCGCAGTCGCGTACAAGGGAGACCCGCTGATGAGCAATAAATCGCTGATCGCCCTGATCGTTGGCGTTGTCGTGGTACTGGTTGGCTGGAACTGCTTCTACATCGTGGCTCAGACCGAGCGTGCGGTGCTGCTGCAGTTCGGGCGTGTGGTTCAGGCTGATGTTCAGCCGGGTCTGCATGTGAAAGTGCCTTACGTTAACCAGGTGCGTAAATTCGACGCACGTCTGATGACGCTGGATGCACCGACACAACGCTTCCTGACGCTGGAAAAGAAAGCCGTGATGGTCGATGCCTACGCCAAGTGGCGCGTGAAAGATGCCGAGCGCTTCTACACTGCGACTTCCGGCCTCAAGCAGATCGCCGACGAGCGTCTGTCCCGTCGTCTGGAATCGGGCCTGCGTGACCAGTTCGGTAAACGTACCCTGCACGAAGTGGTGTCCGGTGAGCGCGATGCGCTGATGGCGGATATCACGGCGTCGCTGAACAAGATGGCGGAAAAAGAGCTGGGTATCGAAGTGGTCGATGTCCGGGTCAAGGCCATCGATCTGCCGAAGGAAGTGAACCGCAGTGTGTTCGAACGTATGAGCACCGAGCGTGAGCGTGAAGCCCGCGAGCACCGCGCCAAGGGTAACGAGCTGGCCGAAGGCATCCGTGCCGACGCTGATCGTCAACGCCGCGTGCTGCTGGCTGAAGCCTATCGTGAATCCGAAGAGATTCGCGGTGACGGTGACGCCCAGGCCGCTGCGATCTACTCCAAGGCCTACGGCCAGGATCAGGAGTTCTACGGTTTCTACCGTAGCCTGCGTGCCTACCGTGAAAGCTTCGCGAACAAATCCGACGTCATGGTCCTCGACCCAAGCAGTGACTTCTTCCGTTATCTGGAAAAGTCCAAGCCTTGATACGACGTTGACCTGAATCATTCCGCCCGGCGGCTAAAACCTCGGGCGGGGTGATCCTTTGGGAAAACGTGTGTATGATGCGGCAGCCGGGAAATTCCCGGCTTTTTTGCGTCTGCACGTTTGATTGCTGTTTTTGTTGCAGAAGATCGGGTTGAATGGCCCGAAAGTTTTTCGAGGAAAGTGATGGGCGAAGCCGGTAACAGGCCTTTCGCCGCGTCGTTCATGCGCGTGCGTTTTGAACGGGCCGGTCATTTTCTGCTTCACTCAAGGCTCGCCCTCGGGCTGGCCGCCCGGATCTAAGGGGAATGGCGTAATGGCAACGGTAGACCGCTGGCTGCTGCCAGATGGCATCGAAGAAGTACTGCCACCGGAAGCGGCGCGCATTGAAGTCGCGCGTCGTCAGGTGTTGGATCTGTTCCAGAGCTGGGGTTACGAGTTTGTCGTGACTCCCCATATCGAGTACCTGGAATCCCTGCTGACCGGCGCGGGCCAGGACCTGGATCTGCGTACCTTCAAGGTCATCGACCCGCAATCGGGCCGGCAGATGGGTTTCCGTGCCGACATCACGCCGCAAGTGGCGCGCATCGATGCGCACACCCTGCGTCGTGAAGGCCCGAGCCGTCTGTGCTACGCCGGCAGCGTGCTGCATGCCCAGCCGCGTGCCTTGTCGTCCTCGCGCAGCCCGATCCAGTTGGGTGCCGAGTTGTACGGCGATGCGAGCCCGAGCAGTGACGTTGAAGTCATCAGCCTGATGCTGGCCATGCTGCAACTGGCCGATGTGCCGGATGTTCACATGGATCTGGGGCATGTCGGTATCTACCGCGGTCTGGCCCGGGCGGCCGGTCTGTCGGGTGAAGTCGAGCAGCAGCTGTTCGATGCGTTGCAACGCAAGGCCATCGACGAGGTCATTACCTTGACCGAAGGCCTGCCTGCCGATCTGTCCGGCATGCTGCGTGCGCTGGTCGACCTGTGTGGCGGCCGTGAAGTATTGAGCGCTGCCCGCGAGCGTCTGGCCAATGCGCCGGCGCCGGTGCTGGCGGCACTGGAAGACTTGCTGGCGATCGCCGAGCGACTGTCGGCGCGCTTCCCGGAGCTGCCGCTGTACTTCGATCTGGGCGAGCTGCGCGGCTACCACTACCACACCGGCGTGGTGTTCGCGGTGTTCGTGCCGGGCGTGGGCCAGTCCATCGCTCAGGGCGGTCGTTACGACGACATCGGCGCCGACTTCGGTCGCGCCCGTCCGGCAACCGGTTTTTCCACCGATTTGAAAACCCTGGTGACCCTGGGGCGTGCTGAGATCGAGCTACCGTCTGGCGGTATCTGGATGCCTGACAGTACGGATGCGGCACTCTGGCAGCAGGTTTGCCAGTTGCGCAGTGAGGGTCAGCGTGTCGTTCAGGCATTGCCTGGACAACCTTTGGCCGCCGCCCGTGATGCGGACTGCGACCGGCAATTGATCCAGCAGAACGGGCTTTGGCAAGTATCGCCACTGGCTTCTTGAGTTTTCCTGCCGGCCACCGCCGGCACCAAGTTTGCGCGAATGAGGACAAGTGTTATGGGTAAGAATGTCGTAGTCCTGGGCACCCAATGGGGTGATGAGGGCAAAGGCAAGATCGTTGATCTGCTGACCGAACATGCTGCCGCCGTAGTGCGCTACCAAGGTGGCCACAACGCTGGCCACACTCTGGTGATCGACGGTGAAAAAACCGTCCTGCACCTGATCCCGTCGGGCGTGCTGCGCGAAGGCGTGCAGTGCCTGATCGGCAACGGCGTGGTGGTTGCACCTGACGCCCTGCTGCGCGAGATCACCAAGCTGGAAGAGAAAGGCGTACCGGTGCGCGAGCGCCTGCGTATCAGCCCGTCCTGCCCGCTGATCCTGTCCTTCCACGTGGCGCTGGACCAGGCCCGTGAAAAGGCCCGTGGCGAGCTGAAGATCGGTACGACCGGTCGCGGCATCGGCCCGGCGTACGAAGACAAGGTTGCACGTCGTGGCCTGCGCGTTGGCGACCTGCTCAACATGCCGCGCTTTGAAGACAAGCTGCGTGAGCTGGTGGACTACCACAACTTCATGCTGGTCGGTTACTACAAAGAACCTGCCATCGAGTTCGAAAAGACTCTGGCCGAGTGCAAGGAATACGCTGAGCTGCTGAAGCCGCTGATGCTGGACGTCACTGCCGAGCTGCACGACCTGCGTCGCGCCGGCAAAGACATCATGTTCGAAGGTGCCCAGGGTTCGCTGCTCGACATCGACCACGGTACCTACCCGTACGTGACCAGCTCCAACACCACCGCCGGCGGCGTGGCGACCGGTTCGGGCGTTGGTCCGATGTTCCTGGACTACATCCTGGGCATCACCAAGGCTTACACCACTCGCGTGGGTTCGGGTCCTTTCCCGACTGAGCTGTTCGACGAAGTGGGCGCGCACCTGGCCAAACAAGGTCACGAGTTCGGTGCAACCACCGGCCGTGCCCGTCGTTGCGGCTGGTTCGACGCCGTTATCCTGCGTCGCGCTATCGATGTGAACAGCATCTCGGGCATCTGCCTGACCAAGCTGGACGTACTCGACGGCCTGGAAACCATCAACATCTGCACCGGCTACAAAGATGCACAAGGCAACGCCGTTGCTCCGACTGACGCTGACAGCTACGTAGGCCTTCAGCCTGTGTACGAAGAAGTGCCAGGCTGGACCGAATCGACCGTGGGTGCCAAGACCCTGGAAGAGCTGCCAGCTAACGCTCGTGCCTACATCAAACGTGTTGAAGAGTTGATCGGCGCGCCGATCGACATTATTTCGACGGGCCCGGACCGCAACGAAACCATCGTTCTGCGTCATCCGTTCGCTTGATAAGTCGTTGATGTAAAAACACAAAGGCCCCTTCATCGGGGCCTTTGTCGTTTATGCCTGTTGGACGGCATGACCTTTGCTGTGAATCTGTCTACAAGAGTGCCATCAAATTAATGGCGTCAGAAGTAGAGGGATTCACAGTGTCGGCCGTTCTCTCACTGTTACAAAGCCGTTTGTTGCGGCCCGTATTCGTTACCCTTGGTATCGCCCTTTTGGTGCAAGTGTTGGTGGCCGTCGCCCTGACGCGGAGCACCGTCACCGCGCTGGAAGCCGATCTCGGTGCTCGCCTGGGCGTCGACAGCCAGAAGCTGTCCGGTGAACTGGAGCAGGCCGGGCGCGAAGTCACGTCGAGTCTCGATACGTTATCCACCAATACTCGTCAGCGGCTGACTGCCGGCCTGTCCTCGCGTCTGAAGGACGAGCAGGCACAACTGCGTGCGACCCTGGAAAAAGACCTGAAGGACTCGGCCAACGACATGGCCCAGTTGCTCGCCTCCGTAGCGCCTCGTGCCATGTGGGACAGCGACGTGCCGACCCTGTCCGAATTCGCCCGCCGGGCTCAGCGCAATCCCAACGTGCTGTTCGTGGTTTACGACGATGCCACCGGCCAGCATCTGACTCGTTACCTCAACCGCGAAAACCCGATCAACAAGGCCCTTTTGGAAAAAGGCCAGGGTGAGCGGGCGCTGGATAAAGTGCTGGATGCGGCGAAGAACGATCCCTCGGTCTACTACCTCGAAGCCTCGATCAACCCCAACGGCGTGGAAATCGGCAAGGTGCTGATGGGTGTGTCGACGGCCTCGGTGGATGCCGATCTGGCTGCGCTGGATCAGCGCTTCTCGGCGCTGATTGCCAGCAGCGATCAACTGGTCGGCGACAGCCTCAAGGGTGCCGCTGCCGACAGCGCCACGGCCATGCGTGCGCGCCTGCAGTCAGCGCAGTCCACCGCTGCCGAGATGAAAGCCAACACGACCAGCACCGTACAGGACGCCGCTGCCACGCTGCGCTGGCGTATTGGCATGGGTCTGGCGCTGGTCGGTGCCGGCGTACTGTTGCTGCTGGCCGTGGTGCTCGGCCACCGTGTGGTCAACCGTTTGAAGATGCTCAACGCCGCCATGGATGATCTCGCAGCGGGCGAGGGCGACTTGACCAAGCGTGTGCAGATCAACAGCAAGGACGAAATCGGCGACATGGCTTCGGCGGTCAATCGCTTTGTGGACAAGTTGCAGCCGATCGTGCGCGAGGCCGGGGATGTGGCTCAGCGTACTGGCGTAGAGATTGGCGCGATGACCTTGCGCAATGCCGGTGCCGACGCGGCGGCCGGGATGCAGCGCGATGAAGTGGCCGAAAGTCTGCGGGCGCTGTCGCAAATGGCCGATGAAGCGCAGTCGGAAAGCCATGCGATGCAGGCCGCTTTGAAGCAGGTGGTGGATATTCGTCAGGCTACCGACGAGAACACGCGCACTTCGGCCAAGGTCGGCAGCCTGATCGAGGCGCTGGCGGGGCAGGTCGATACCGGCGCCAAAGTCATCGAACGGCTTGCGCAGCAAAGCGAGCAGATCGAAGTGGTGCTGACCGTGATTCACGGCATCGCCGAGCAGACCAACCTGCTGGCGCTCAACGCCGCCATCGAAGCCGCTCGGGCCGGTGAAACCGGACGAGGCTTTGCGGTGGTGGCGGATGAGGTCCGGGCACTGGCCAGCAAGACCCAAAGCTCCACCGGCGACATTCAGGCACACATCGTGGCCTTGCAGCAGGGCGCCCGTGAGGCCGTTGAGGCGATCGGGCAAGCCGGACGTCAGGCCAGCGAAGGTTTGCTGGTGCTGCGAGAAAGTGCGCGGCTACAGCAATCGGTACAGGCGTCGGTCGAGCAGGTGCATGCGGCGATTGGCCTGGCGACTCAGGCGGCGGCGCATCAGGCGCAGGGTGCGCAGGCTGTGCGTGGGCGCGTCGAGACGATTCATGCCCAGGCCGAGAAAGCCGCTCAGGCGGTGGTTGAAACCACGGCCAGCGGCAAGGTCCTGGATGGTCTGGCGGCGCAGCTCAAAGCCAGTCTGGGGCAGTTCCGGGCCTGAAATAGCGGGCAAAAAAAATCGCAGCTTCGGCTGCGATTTTTTTATCGGCTCAAATACATCCGCGTCGTCAGCAAGTAGACAGGCAATCCCGACACCACAATCAACAACGCCGCATAAGGTGCCGCCGCGGCAAACTCGACGTTCGCGGTGTGTGCCCAGACTTCGGTCGCCAAGGTGTTGAGACCGGTCGGACTCAGCAGCAACGTCGCCGTCAGTTCCTTCATGGCATCCAGAAACACCAGCGCAAAGGCTGCGCCCAATGCCGGGAAGATGATCGGCAGGGTCACTCGACAGAACGCTGTGAACGACGAAGCGCCCAGGGTGCGGGCGGCCTCTTCCAGTTGCGGTGCCGCCTTGTTCAGTGCCGTGCGGATCGGTGCCTGAGCCAGTGGCAGAAACAGCAGCGCATAAGCGATCAGCAACAGCGCGGAGGTCTGGTACAGCGCAGGTACGTAATGCAGGGCGAAATACACCAGCGTCAGGGCGATCACCAGCCCCGGCAGGGCGTGTAGCAGATAGGGCAGGCGCTCGGCCCAGATTGCCAGTTGGCCTTTGTAGCGTACGACCAGCAAGCCGACCGGCACCGCCAGCACCAGACACAATCCCGCGCCACCCAGCGACAGCGCCAATGAAGACAGCAACGCTTCGGTGATCGCTGCAACCGGGAACGCCGCTGACGATCCCACGGCGAGCCAGTACGCCAGCATTCCCAGTGGAATCCCGCTGCCGACAATCACCAGCATCAGGCAATACAGTTGACCGGCGATCGCCCAAGGCCCGAGTTGTACTTGTTCAGCTCGACGTGCCGCGCCCTGGCCGGTGCGCACATGACGGCCCTTGCCGCGAACGCGCAGCTCCAGCCACAACAGCATCAGGCACAGCGCCAGCAATACCGCCGACAGCATCGCCGCATTGGCATTGCTGAATTCCAGTTCGAATTGCTGATAGATCGCGGTAGTGAAGGTTTGCAGGCCGATGATCGACAGCGCCCCGAATTCCACCAGCATGTGCAGCGCAATCAACAATGAGCCGGCCAGCAACGAAGGCCAGAGCAGGGGCAGGGTGACGCGGAAAAACACGCCCCAGCGATTCTGTCCCAGTGTTCGGGCCGATTCTTCAAGGGATGGATCGAGATTACGCAGCGTGGCCGCTACCGGCAGAAAAATCAGTGGATATTTCGACAGGCTCATCACCAGGATCGCCCCACCCAGTCCTTCGAACTGCGCGCTGAGAGAAACCCAGGTAAAGCTGCTGACGAATGCCGGTACAGCGAACGGCAAACACAGAATCACGCCCCACAGGCGTCGGCCCGGCAGATTGCTGCGTTCCAGCAACCACGCCAGTGACAGGCCGATTACACCGCAAGTGACGGTTACGCCAACCATCAGCGCCAACGTGTTGCGCAGCAGGCCGAACACATACGGCCGCCACAGCAAATGCAGCGCTTCGGTCCAGCCGGCCTGCCAGGCTTTGAGCCCGACATAGGCCAGCGGCAACAGGCTCATCACCACCAGCAGCAAAACCGGCAGCACCAGCCAGATCGACGGCCGTTTGCGCCGTGGCACGTAGAGCCCGCGAGCGGCGGGGGCGGATAACGATGCTGTCATCAGTTCAGGCCAACTTCGCGTTCCAGATCCAGCGCTTCTTCGGCATTGCCGAGGTCGGCCGGGGTGACGTCCGGTGCTTCCAGTTCACTGAAAGGCTTGAGGCCGCGATCCGACTCCATGCCTTTATGCAGCGGATACTCGGCAGTCGTCTGGGTGATCACACGCTGGCCTTCTTCGCTGGCCATGTAGGCGAGAAATTGCTGGGCTTCTTTTGGATGCTTGCTGGATTTCAGCACGGCTGCACTGGAGACGGTAATCAAGCCGCCAACATCGCCGCCGGTGAAGTAATGCAGTTTGGAGTCAAGCTTGCCTTTCTCTCGTTGCAGGGCGAACCAGTAGTAGTTGTTCACCAGTACGGTGGCGACTTCGCCGTTTTCCACAGCCTTTAGGGCGACCATGTTGTTGCTGTAGGTCTTGCCGAAGGCGCGCAGGCCAGTGAGCCATTCTTCCGCCGCTTCGCGACCGTGCTTTTTGATGATGGCGACGGCCTGCTCCTGGAAGGCGCCGCTGGTGGGTACGAAACCGACCTTGCCTTGCCATTGCGGATCGGCGAAATCCAGGACCGATTTAGGCAGGTCTTTTTCATCGACCAGCTTCGGGTTGAAGGCGACTACACGAACCCGGGCGGTAACGCCGATCCAGGTGCCATTGCCGGCGACGTATTTTTTCGGCAGGACAGCCAGGGTTGCATCGTCGGCCTTGGCCAGCAGGCCTTGTTCGCCGAGGTTGTTCAGCGGTGGGGATTCTTCGGTGTAGATGACGTCGGCGGGGGAGCGGTCGCCTTCTTCGATGATCTGGCTGGCGAGCTGGTTGCTGCTGCCCTTGCGCACATTGACGTGAATGCCGGTCTTGGCTTCGAAAGCCTTGGCGATCGCGTCGCCGACTTCCTTGTGTTGACCGTTGTAGAGAGTCAGGGAAACCGTATCGGCAGCCTGGGTGAGGGGAGTGGCGAGTGCCAGGCCGAGCAGGGTGAAGGTCAAGCCGCGGCGCAGGGTATTTCGAAACATCATTCGCAGGGTTCCTCACTGTCGCATTGCAAAAACTTGCAACAATGATAAACGATATCGTTTCTCAAATGCTCCTTGCGGGCAGGGTATGGGTCTGTTAAAGCGTCTTGAGCTTTCAGTAGGTCATAAACGCAAAAACCCGCTTTCGCGGGTTTTTGTGAGATTCAAGATCGTAACCTTGAATTTGAATTGGTGCCCAGAAGAAGACTCGAACTTCCACGACCGTAAGGTCACCAGCACCTGAAGCTGGCGTGTCTACCAATTTCACCATCTGGGCATCTCGGCAACGTGTGTACGTCGTCGATGGCGCGCACTATACGGAGCGTCTTTTTAACTGTAAACCCCTGCCAGCAAAAAAAATGGTTTTTTTTACCAGCGGTGTTCAAAACGCCTTTCGGACGTCGATACAAGGCTCAAGACGCGCCTTATAGAGTCGGAAATTTCCCGTTTGATGGCGCCTATGCCAAACTAACCCGCATATAGACAAGGTGAAAACTCTCTAATGGCCGATTGGCAGTCCCTCGATCCCGAGGCCGCTCGTGAAGCGGAAAAATATGAAAACCCTATTCCCAGCCGCGAACTGATCCTTCAGCACCTTGCTGACCGGGGTTCGCCTGCTGCCCGCGAGCAACTGGTCGAAGAGTTTGGTCTGACCACAGAAGACCAGATCGAAGCCCTGCGCCGCCGCCTGCGCGCCATGGAGCGCGACGCTCAACTGATCTACACCCGCCGTGGCACTTATGCGCCGGTGGACAAGCTCGACCTGATCCTCGGTCGCATCAGCGGTCACCGCGACGGCTTCGGCTTCCTGGTACCGGATGACGGTTCCGACGACCTGTTCATGAGTCCGGCGCAGATGCGTCTGGTATTCGATGGTGACCGTGCCCTGGCCCGTGTTTCCGGCCTGGACCGTCGCGGTCGCCGCGAAGGCGTGATCGTCGAAGTGGTGTCCCGTGCCCACGAAAGCATCGTCGGCCGCTACTTCGAAGAAGGCGGTATCGGCTTCGTCGTCGCGGACAACCCGAAGATCCAGCAGGAAGTGCTGGTAACGCCGGGCCGCAACGCCAATGCCCAGATCGGTCAGTTCGTCGAGGTGAAAATCACTCACTGGCCGACACCGCGCTTCCAGCCGCAAGGCGACGTGGTCGAAGTCGTCGGCAACTACATGGCGCCGGGCATGGAAATCGATGTCGCCCTGCGTACCTACGACATTCCGCACGTCTGGCCTGAAGCCGTTCTGAAGGAAGCCGGCAAGCTCAAGCCGGAAGTCGAAGAGAAAGACAAAGAGAAGCGCGTCGACCTGCGCCATCTGCCGTTCGTCACCATCGACGGCGAAGATGCCCGTGACTTCGATGACGCGGTCTACTGCGAATCCAAGCCAGGCAAGCTGCGCCTGTTCTCCGGCGGCTGGAAGTTGTACGTGGCGATTGCCGACGTTTCCAGCTACGTGAAGATCGGCTCGGCCCTGGACAACGAAGCCCAGGTGCGCGGCAACTCGGTGTACTTCCCCGAGCGCGTGGTGCCGATGCTGCCGGAGCAGCTGTCCAACGGCCTGTGCTCGCTGAACCCGCACGTCGATCGTCTGGCCATGGTTTGTGAGATGACCATCTCCAAGTCCGGCGAAATGACCGACTACTGCTTCTATGAAGCGGTGATCCACTCCCACGCCCGCCTGACCTACAACAAGGTCAGCGCGATGCTGGAAACGCCGAAGGCTACCGAAGGGCGCAAGCTTCGTGGTGAATACACCGACGTCCTGCCGCACCTGAAGCAGCTCTACGCGCTGTACAAGGTATTGCTGGCTGCCCGTCACGTACGCGGTGCGATCGATTTCGAAACGCAGGAAACCCGGATCATCTTCGGTTCCGAGCGCAAGATTGCCGAAATCCGCCCGACCACCCGTAACGACGCGCACAAGCTGATCGAGGAGTGCATGCTGGCGGCCAACGTGGCCACCGCCGAATTCCTGAAAAAGCACGAAATCCCTGCGTTGTACCGTGTCCACGACGGCCCGCCACCGGAGCGTCTGGAAAAACTGCGCGCGTTCCTTGGCGAACTTGGTCTGTCCCTGCACAAAGGCAAGGATGGCCCATCACCGAAGGACTATCAGGCCCTGTTGGCCAGCATCAAGGACCGTCCGGATTTCCACCTGATCCAGACCGTGATGCTGCGCTCCCTGAGCCAGGCGGTGTACAGCGCCCAGAATGAAGGCCACTTCGGTCTGAATTACGAAGCCTATACCCACTTCACTTCGCCGATCCGTCGTTACCCGGACTTGCTCACGCACCGGGCGATCCGCAGCGTTATCCATTCGAAACAGGACACCCCGCACGTTCGCCGTGCCGGTGCGATGACCATTCCGAAGGCGCGCATCTACCCGTACGACGAAGCAGCGCTGGAGCAGCTCGGCGAACAGTGCTCGATGAGCGAGCGCCGTGCCGACGAGGCCACTCGCGACGTGGTGAACTGGCTCAAGTGCGAGTTCATGAAAGACCGCGTGGGCGAATCGTTCCCGGGCGTGATCACCGCGGTGACCGGTTTCGGCCTGTTCGTCGAGCTGACCGATATCTACGTCGAAGGTCTGGTGCACGTTACGGCGCTGCCGGGCGATTACTACCACTTCGACCCTGTGCATCACCGTCTGGCGGGCGAGCGCACCGGTCGCAGCTTCCGCCTTGGCGATACTGTTGAAGTGCGGGTCATGCGCGTCGATCTCGACGAGCGCAAGATCGACTTCGAGATGGCCGAAAAAACCATCAGCGCGCCGATCGGCCGCAAGAAGCGTGGCACCGAAACCGCTGCTCCGGCGGCCAAGGTCGCGGAAGAAAAGGCACCGGCCAAAACCGCCAGCCGTCGTCCGGCCAAGGAAAAGGTGGCCGAGGCTTATCGTCCGAGCGATGCCGTGGCGAAAAACGCCGAGCTGCGCAAAAGTCGTGAAATGAAGAAGGCCTTGCTGGCCGACGCCAAAAACGGTGGTAAAGCGGCGTCCGGGGGAAAGGCCGGACGGTCGGCGCCTGAAAAGGCCTCCGGCGGCAAGCCAGCCAAACCGAGCAAACACCGCAAGGGCCCGCCAAAAGCGGGTTCCGCTCCAGCCAAAAGCGGCGGGGCACGTAAACCGAAGGCGAAGTCATGAGTCAGTTGGAAAAAATCTACGGCGTTCACGCGGTAGAAGCGTTGCTGCGTCACCACCCGAAACGCGTCAAGCAGATCTGGCTGGCTGAAAGCCGCAACGATCCGCGGGTGCAGACACTGATCGAACTGGCCAACGAAAACCGGGTCCAGGTCGGTCAGGCCGAACGCCGCGAAATGGATGCCTGGGTTGAAGGCGTGCACCAGGGCGTGGTGGCGGACGTCAGTCCGAGCCAGGTCTGGGGTGAGGCGATGCTCGATGAACTGCTCGATCGCACCGAAGGCGCGCCGCTGTTGCTGGTGCTCGACGGCGTGACCGATCCGCACAACCTCGGCGCCTGCCTGCGTTCTGCGGATGCTGCCGGTGCGCTGGCGGTCATCGTGCCGAAAGACAAATCGGCCACCCTGACGCCTGTCGTACGTAAAGTGGCTTGCGGTGCGGCGGAAGTGATTCCGCTGGTGGCCGTGACCAACCTTGCGCGTACCCTGGAAAAGCTCCAGCAGCGTGGTCTGTGGGTTGTCGGCACGGCGGGTGAGGCCGAGGTCAGCATCTACGACCAGGACCTGACCGGCCCGACCATCCTGATCATGGGTGCCGAAGGCAAAGGCATGCGTCGTCTGACCCGCGAACATTGCGACTACCTGGTGAACCTGCCGATGGCCGGTAGCGTCAGCAGTCTCAACGTGTCGGTCGCGACCGGTGTGTGCCTGTTCGAGGCCCAGCGCCAGCGCGGGGCCAAGGCCAAGGCTGCGGCTAAAAAGCCTTAAGCCTCACGCCGTCCAATGTGGGAGCGAGCCTGCTCGCGAAGCGGAGTTACATTCAGCATCGTTGTTGGATGTTAAGCCGCCATCGCGAGCAGGCTCGCTCCCACAGTGTTTTCTGGTGTGGCAGAAAGTGTGACTGTTCAAATAATCACCAATTGCCTTGCACCTCTTCTGTCCCTTCTCTACAATTGCGCCCCTTGCTGTGACGGCAGGCACGCATGTGCCCCGCGCCGGCAAGTCCATAAGTGTCATTCACTCCTTGTCTGACCGTTTTTGAGCGGCAGGCTACAACCCGTAAGGAGCATTCATGCGTCATTACGAAATCATCTTTCTGGTCCACCCTGACCAGAGCGAGCAAGTCGGCGGCATGGTTGAGCGTTACACCAAGCTGATCGAAGAAGACGGCGGCAAAATCCACCGTCTGGAAGACTGGGGCCGTCGTCAACTGGCCTACGCAATCAACAATGTTCACAAGGCTCACTACGTGATGCTGAACGTTGAGTGCACCGGCAAGGCCCTGGCCGAGCTGGAAGACAACTTCCGCTACAACGATGCTGTGATCCGTAACCTGGTCATCCGTCGCGACGAAGCCGTTACCGGCCAGTCCGAGATGCTCAAGGCTGAAGAAAACCGCAGTGAGCGCCGTGAGCGTCGCGAACGTCCTGAGCACGATGGCAGCGCCGATGGCGATGACAGCGATAGCGACAGCGACAACAGCGATAACGCTGACGAGTAATCCACGGACCTTTTAAGGAGCCTATCAAATGGCACGTTTCTTCCGTCGTCGTAAATTCTGCCGCTTCACCGCTGAAGACGTGAAGGAGATCGATTACAAAGATCTCAACACTCTGAAAGCCTACGTATCCGAGACCGGCAAAATCGTTCCAAGCCGCATCACCGGTACCAAAGCTCGTTATCAGCGTCAGCTGGCCACCGCTATCAAGCGCGCCCGCTTCCTGGCCCTGCTGGCCTACACCGACAGCCACGGCCGCTGAGACCAGGTAGTCGACAAGTAAGTAAGGGATCGAATGCATGCGTGCCTTAGCTGAATTCATCATGCGGGGGCGTATGCAGGCCACGCTGGTCGTGGCCGGATCTGCGGCATTGCCGCTGTTGTTCTGGTTGAGTGCTGCTGCAGGTTGCCTTGTGCTCCTGCGGCGCGGTTCGGACGCCTTGAGCGTCCTGGGTGTGGGAGTGTTGTCAGCGTTAGTGAGCTGGCACTACCTGAAAGATCCGACGGCACTGATTGTGTTGCTCGGATCCTGCAGTCTGGCGCTGGTTTTACGCGCCGGCCACACCTGGAATCGCGCGCTGCTGGTCAGCGTGGCCGTGGGATTGTTGATTGCCGTGAGCCTGGGGACTGTATTCAGTTCCTTCACCGAGACTCTGGCGCAGACGTTTGAACAAGTCTTGCCGCTGGCGATGGGTGAGGTCTACGAGAAGTTCTCGGCAGACCAGAAGGCAATTCTCACTGCGTTGGCGGTCCCACTGTCGATCATTTCGACAGCGGTGTCGTTGCAGGTTTTTAGCGTGCTGTGCCTGATTCTTGGGCGCTACTGGCAGGCGTTGTTGTATAACCCCGGCGGTTTCGGTCGCGAGTTTCGCGCCATCCGACTGCCGAAAAGCGTTGCGCTGTCGCTTCTGGCCGTCATGTGTGTGGCACCGTTCTTCGGTCTGCATGCCTTGGTCCTGTTGCCGTTGTGCAGCGTGCCGCTGTTCTTCGCTGGTCTGGCCTTGGTTCACGGGTTGGTCGCGCAGAAGCGGTTGGCCGGTTTCTGGCTGGTGGGGATATACGTCACGCTCGTGCCTTTCATGCACTTGCTCGGTCCGTTACTGGTGGTCTTGGCCATCGTCGACAGCCTGATTGATTTTCGCGGTCGTCACGTGTCGAAAGACACCGATAGCGCGAACGGTGAAGGTTAAAAGTTAAGAGGATTTTCACATGCAACTGATCCTTCTGGAAAAAGTCACCAACCTGGGCAACCTGGGTGACAAAGTGAACGTTAAGGCCGGTTACGGTCGTAACTACCTGCTGCCTTACGGCAAGGCTACCGCCGCGACCCCAGCAAACATTGCTGCGTTCGAAGAGCGTCGTGCCGAGCTGGAAAAAGCTGCTGCAGACCGTAAAGCATCGGCTGAAAGCCGCGCTGCCCAACTGGCCGAGCTGGAAGTGACCATCACTGCCACCGCTGGCGACGAAGGCAAGCTGTTCGGTTCGATCGGTACTCACGACATCGCTGACGCACTGACCGCCTCCGGCGTTGAAGTGGCGAAAAGCGAAGTTCGTCTGCCGAACGGCACCATCCGCAACGTGGGTGAGTTCGACGTGGCTGTGCACCTGCACGCCGAAGTTGAAGCCACCGTACGCGTTGTCGTGGTAGCAGCTTAAGCAACACCTGATCGGCTGGCGGCTTGTCCGTCAGACGGTTAACATCGGGCACGATCCTGTTTACAGGTCGTGCCCTTTGTCTTTCTGTAATCCCTGCTTTTCCTGAATAAAAAAGTGGCCATGAACGAAATCTCCGCTCCCGAGCAATACGATCTGCAAACCGCATCCCTGAAGGTGCCGCCGCATTCCATCGAGGCCGAACAGGCCGTTCTCGGTGGTCTGATGCTGGACAACAACGCCTGGGAACGCGTGCTTGATCAAGTCTCCGACGGCGATTTCTACCGGCATGACCACCGTCTGATCTTCCGTGCGATTGCCAAGCTCGCCGATCAGAACTCGCCGATTGACGTCGTGACCCTGGCCGAGCAACTGGACAAGGAAGGTCAGACTTCGCAAGTCGGTGGTCTTGGATATCTGGTCGAACTGGCGAAAAACACACCGTCCGTCGCCAACATCAAGGCCTATGCGCAAATCGTCCGCCAACGTGCGACGTTGCGCCAATTGATCGGCATCAGCAACGAGATCGCCGACGCCGCTTTCAATCCTGAAGGCCGCACGGCCGAAGAGATTCTCGACGAAGCCGAGCGGCAGATCTTCGCGATCGCCGAGGCCCGGCCAAAAACCGGCGGCCCGGTAGGCGTCAACGATCTGCTGACCAAGGCCATCGACCGCATCGACACGCTGTTCAACACCGCCGACGCGATCACCGGCCTGTCCACCGGCTACACCGACCTCGACGAGAAGACCAGCGGCCTGCAACCGTCCGACCTGATCATCGTCGCCGGTCGTCCTTCGATGGGTAAGACCACCTTCGCGATGAACCTGGTGGAAAACGCCGTTCTGCGCAGCGACAAAGCGGTTCTGGTGTACTCCCTCGAGATGCCAGGCGAATCGCTGATCATGCGTATGCTTTCGTCCCTGGGCCGTATCGACCAGACCAAGGTGCGTTCCGGTCAACTGGAAGACGACGACTGGCCGCGCCTGACTTCGGCGGTCAACCTGCTCAACGACCGCAAGCTGTTCATCGACGACACCGCCGGCATCAGCCCGTCGGAAATGCGTGCCCGGACCCGTCGACTGGTGCGTGAGCACGGCGACATCGGTCTGATCATGATCGACTACTTGCAGTTGATGCAGATCCCTGGCTCCAGTGGTGACAACCGGACCAACGAGATTTCCGAGATCTCCCGATCCCTGAAAGCTCTGGCCAAGGAATTCAACTGCCCGGTGGTTGCCCTGTCCCAGCTCAACCGTTCCCTGGAACAACGTCCCAACAAGCGCCCGGTGAACTCCGACTTGCGGGAATCCGGAGCGATCGAGCAGGACGCCGACGTGATCATGTTCGTATACCGGGACGAGGTGTATCACCCGGAAACCGAACACAAGGGCATCGCCGAAATCATCATCGGCAAACAGCGGAACGGCCCGATCGGCTTCATCCGCCTGGCCTTCATCGGCAAATACACCCGCTTCGAAAACCTTGCACCGGGCAGCTACAACTTCGACGATGACGAGTAAGGGCTGACTGACCTGAGCGCTCGCTATGCGTAGTCAAAGAGCTTCTGCGCCACTTTCGGGCTGATGAGCTCTCGCCATATGGCTTGATGCGCAAGACCTGCCTGCTCCTGGCGTTGCTGATGCTCGCTGCCCATCCTGGCCTGGACGAGGGTTTTCAGGTGGGCTCCCTTCACCGTGTAATCCAGTGGCTGGCGATCCTGGCGGTCGTAATGGAAATGGGCTTCCCACAATGGGGTATCGCCGGAACGGTCATTGATCGAATAGACATCGAGAAATGATCTGTCCTTGCCCTTGCCGAGTTGCTTGCGGTCAACGGTCTTGAAGACGTTGAGTTCTGAATGATCGAGCAGGTAGTCAAGTCGCAGGACATCCAGTACTTCCTTGTTCTTGTACATGCGTACCATGGTGTTTCGTCCCGCCTCACTGAGCGAGTCGCCAGCGGCTTTCAACCGGTTGATGAGGCTTGCGGCCTGCGTATCATCGGTAATCCCTTCGATGGTCTCCAGGCGCCTGGCCAACCCGTGGAGGTCGTCGGCAGCTTCGTCAAGTGACTCCCGGATACTGGTCGGATTGGACTTTCGGCTTTCCATTGCTCGACCTTCGGCCAGTTGTCCCTCGACGTTGGCCAGCAGTCGAGTGGCTTGACCGAACAGCTGTGGTTTCGATTCTGCCGACAGGGCGGGACGCATGGGGCGCCATTCGCCCTGTCTCTTTTCGTAGCGTTGAGGAGGATCATTCGGTTTGAACGGATCCGGAACCTGAACGGTGACGCTACCGTCCGCATCGACTTCCTTGATTCCCACCAGCACTCGGTAAGTGCCGTGCTGTCGGGTCCGGAAGATTTTTCGCGGTGCGGAGGGACTGGCTGCCGGGACAGGTTGCTGCGGCAAGAAATCCAGGTCGATGTCCTGATCGAGAGCGGGCCATTCGGTGTTGTTCTCGATTCTGGCGTAAATGTCGTTCAGCCGAGTGTCGAGCCTTGATTCGAATGTGCCAAGCAAAGACAAGGCTTCCCGCAGGTGAGGTGCCTTTGCAGCGTCTGGCGCTATCGATAATTCCTCGAACCGGCTTTTTTCAAGCCTGATTTCATCGAGCGCCAGTCGCAGGGCAACCGGTTGAGAATGGTCGGAGACGTTGTGCAGGTTTTCCACGAAAAAGTGGATGGCCATGTAGCTGCGGATACCGAAGAGCGGGGGTTCTTGCGGGTTATCGGAAAGCAGGCGCAGGCAGATGTTGTATTTGCTGTAGTTGACCTGATCAACACCCGGTACGCCGTGATTGAGCTCTTCGATTTCGGACCCAGCACTGCGGGACGCTTTCTGGATCTGATCCATCACCGCTTGTCGGTCTTCGAGGATCCTGAGCTTTTTGTTCAGGTGGGCGAGGTTGCTCGTCAATGCTTCGACCGTCATCGTTTTCAGGGTGGGGTATACCCGTCGGTCCATGATGGCGATCAGCTTGTTCAGATAGTCGATCCGGTTCAGCTGCTGAGTATGCAGTTCGGACTTATAAACGCCGCCCGCCTTCAGCAAAATCAGCCAGTCCTTGTTGTCGATGAGTGACTGGACGTAGTCGGCCTGCATTCTGGTGTGTCTAATGATGTGCACTTCAAGTCCGATCAGCGCTGCTTTTTCGGCATGACTGCCCTCTGGCAGATGTTGTGCGGAGTTCCAGAGTTGTTCGAAGCGCATCTGGGAGGTTTCCAGCGCCCCGAAGGCCTGTTTGATGGGCTCGTACCGTTGCAACAGGTAAGCCACCTTGTCTTGGGACGATGCTGTGCGGCGCATGCCGCCTTGCAGTCCGAAGACCGGTGAAACCCACCGGTCCTGAGCGTTTCGAGTGATGCTCACCGACTCACCCGCGCGGCTTCCCTGATAGATGTTCTCGCTGTCGCGGGCAACCGGGTCCTTCGAATTGACGATGCGCCACACGTGCTGTGCGGGAGATGAGGCGTCAACGTCGCGCATGATCTGATAGGCGTAACCTTCAATGACTGCGTATCGCCGGCCTTCAAAACTGTGCAGCCCGTCGTGGTCCGGCGTTGCAGCGGAGAAATCCAGCGATGTGCGGAAGCTTTCCAGGCGGTGATGTGGCAACGGGAAACCCATCGAGTCAGCGTCATCGAGCGAAAACCAGCGCAAAGTCTCAGGGTCCTGCAGTAGAAACGGTCCCGAGGGTTGCAATTCGCCGGGCAACCTGGCGCGGTACAGTCCGCTTACGGAATCCAGACCGACATGCAGGACATGGCCATCCTCGGTATTGACGAGCAGTCGCCCCTTCAAGTGCATGAATCCCTGAGCGTCGACATTCGGCAAGGCTCCGCCGAAGGTGATGTGGTAATTCGTCATCGATGGTGAGAGAGGGTGTGCAGGGAGTGCGGAGTCCGGGATTTCACTGATGGTCAGCGGTGGCGCGGGTGTTATGTCATCGAGGTCTGCTGCGGCCGGTAACCTTCCGGGGCCCTGCCGGGGAGAGGGATATTGGTTGAAGGAGGGCACTTGAGGCGGGTCGATCCGGGGTGGGTGGTCGTTGACCGGGCGCGAGGGCGGGGTATGTACTTCGGCGATGGTGCTTCCCCTCGAGGGTGGTTTGACGGGCATATGTATTCATCCTTGAATGCTTGAAGCGGCGTTTGGCGTAGTTGCCGGTTTTGTGCTGTGAACCGGTGAGGCGCTCATCGTCTGGAGCGGGAATAGAGCAGATGGGCGGCTATTGGAGAAACCGACCACGGCCGTCGGAATTGGTCAAAATTTGTGCTATATTCCGCGCCCGCGAAATTCAATGAAAGCCAACACCGGTTATCGACATGCAAGCAGCCAAGCCGTTATTTGACTATCCAAAATATTGGGCCGAATGTTTCGGGCCAGCGCCGTTCCTGCCCATGAGCAGGGAGGAGATGGATCAGCTTGGCTGGGATTCCTGCGACATCATCATTGTGACGGGAGATGCCTACGTCGATCACCCGTCGTTCGGCATGGCGATCATCGGCCGGCTGCTGGAGTCGCAAGGCTTCCGCGTCGGGATCATCGCGCAGCCGAACTGGCAGTCCAAAGACGACTTCATGAAGCTCGGCGAGCCGAACCTGTTTTTCGGCGTCGCGGCCGGCAACATGGACTCGATGATCAACCGCTACACCGCGGACAAGAAAATCCGTTCCGACGACGCCTACACCCCGGGTGGCATGGCGGGCAAACGTCCGGATCGCGCGAGCCTGGTCTACAGCCAGCGCTGCAAGGAAGCCTACAAGCACGTGCCGATCGTGCTCGGCGGCATCGAAGCCTCCCTGCGCCGCATCGCCCACTACGACTACTGGCAGGATCGTGTGCGCAACTCGATCCTGATCGACGCCAGCGCCGACATCCTGCTGTACGGCAACGCCGAGCGCGCGATCGTCGAAGTCGCCCAGCGTCTGTCCTACGGTCACAAGATCGAAGACATCACCGATGTGCGCGGCACCGCGTTCATTCGTCGTGATACGCCGGCGGGCTGGTACGAAGTCGATTCCACGCGCATCGACCGTCCGGGCAAGATCGACAAGATCATCAACCCGTACGTCAACACCCAGGACACTCAGGCCTGCGCCATCGAGCAGGAAAAGGGGCCGGTTGAAGACCCGGAAGAAGCCAAGGTCGTACAGATCCTGGCCAGCCCGAAGATGACCCGCGACAAGACCGTGATCCGCCTGCCGTCGATGGAAAAGGTGCGTAACGACCCGGTCCTGTACGCCCACGCCAACCGCGTGCTGCACCTGGAAACCAACCCGGGCAACGCCCGCGCGCTGGTGCAAAAGCACGGCGAGATCGACGTCTGGTTCAACCCGCCGCCGATTCCGATGACCACTGAAGAAATGGACTACGTGTTCGGCATGCCTTACGCACGTGTTCCGCACCCTGCGTACGGCAAGGAAAAGATCCCGGCCTACGACATGATCCGTTTCTCGGTGAACATCATGCGTGGCTGCTTCGGCGGCTGCACCTTCTGCTCGATCACCGAGCACGAAGGCCGGATCATCCAGAACCGTTCCGAAGAGTCGATCATTCGCGAAATCGAAGAGATCCGCGACAAGGTACCGGGTTTCACCGGCGTTATCTCCGACCTCGGCGGCCCGACCGCGAACATGTATCGCATCGCCTGCAAGAGCCCGGAAATCGAATCCGCGTGCCGCAAGCCGTCCTGCGTGTTCCCGGGCATCTGTCCGAACCTGAACACCGACCACTCGTCGCTGATTCAGTTGTATCGCAGCGCTCGTGCGTTGCCGGGTGTGAAGAAGATCCTGATCGCCTCCGGCCTGCGTTACGACCTGGCGGTCGAGTCGCCGGAGTACGTCAAAGAGCTGGTGACCCACCACGTCGGCGGTTACCTGAAGATCGCCCCGGAACACACCGAGGAAGGTCCGCTCAACCAGATGATGAAGCCGGGAATCGGCACCTACGATCGCTTCAAGCGCATGTTCGAGAAGTACACCAAGGAAGCCGGGAAAGAGCAGTACCTGATTCCGTACTTCATCGCCGCACACCCGGGCACCACCGACGAAGACATGATGAACCTCGCCCTGTGGCTCAAGGGCAACGGCTTCCGTGCCGACCAGGTACAGGCCTTCTATCCTTCGCCGATGGCCACCGCCACCGCGATGTACCACTCGGGCAAGAACCCGCTGCGCAAGGTCACCTACAAGAGCGACGGCGTGACCATCGTCAAGAGCGAAGAGCAGCGTCGTCTGCACAAGGCGTTCCTGCGTTATCACGACCCGAAGGGCTGGCCGATGCTGCGTGAAGCGCTGACCCGCATGGGCCGCGCCGACCTGATCGGGCCGGGCAAGAATCAACTGATCCCGCTGCACCAGCCGGCCACCGACAGCTACCAGAGTGCCCGTCGCAAGAACTCGACGCCAGCCGGCAGCCACAAGGTCGCGAAAGAGAAGACCACCAAGATCCTCACCCAGCACACCGGTCTGCCACCCCGCGCCAGCGACGGCGGCAATCCTTGGGACAAACGTGAGCAGGCCAAGGCTGCGGCGTTCGCCCGCAACCAGCAGGCCGCCAAGGAGCGCAAGGACGCGGCGAAAGGCAAGGGGCCGAAGCCGACTCGCAAACCGGTCGTCCCACGCTAAAACGCATTTGAACTGAACAGAACGCCAACCTTCGGGTTGGCGTTTTGCATTTCTGCGGCTGGATTTTTTGTTGTCTGCTAGATCCATCCCCCTCACCCCAACCCTCCCGAAACGTCGGACCGCCCCCAAGGGGGGCGAGGGGGAAGGGAGCAGATCGGGGAACTTTTCCAGACCGGAGTTCGACTGAAGACTTTCAAGTCGGCGTACTTCCAACATCCACCTCGGTCAGTTCCCTCTCCCTACGGGCGGTCCGACGTTTCGGGAGGGTTAGGGTGAGGGGCTCTTCGCAACATTTGCGTGCAACTGTGCCAAACCATTTCACCGCATCGCCCGATTTTGGTGCTGTACTGCCTTGAGCATTCCGGGAAAGCGCCCAAGCCTCTGCATGGCATAAGTCTTGCGCGCTTTCGAATACGCTTAGGCTCGCAGGAGGCACGCCGTGTCGATTCATGTCGCATTGCATCACGTCACGCATTACCGCTACGACCGCGCTGTCGAACTCGGCCCGCAGATCGTGCGTCTGCGCCCGGCTGCCCACAGCCGCACGCGGATTCTTTCGTATGCGCTGAAAGTCTCGCCCGAGCAGCACTTCATCAACTGGCAGCAGGACCCTCAGGGCAATTACCTCGCCCGGCTGGTATTCCCCGAGAAAACCGCCGAACTGCGGATCGAGGTCGACCTGCTGGCCGAAATGGCAGTGTTCAACCCGTTCGACTTTTTCCTTGAACCCTACGCCGAGAAAATCCCCTTCGCCTACGCCGCCGATGAGCGCAAGGAGCTGGCGCCGTACCTCGAAACCCTGCCGCTGACGCCGAAATTCAAGGCCTACCTGGACGCCATTGATCGCACGCCGCTGCCAGCGGTGGACTTCCTCGTGGCGCTCAACCAGCGTCTGAGCGAGGACATTAATTACCTGATCCGCATGGAGCCGGGCGTGCAGACTCCGGAGCACACCCTGGAGCACGCCTCCGGCTCCTGCCGCGATTCCGCATGGCTGTTGGTGCAACTGCTGCGCAACCTGGGGTTGGCGGCGCGTTTCGTCTCCGGTTACCTGATTCAACTGACCGCCGACGTGAAAAGCCTCGACGGCCCGTCCGGCACCGAAGTGGACTTCACCGATCTGCATGCGTGGTGCGAGGTGTACTTGCCCGGCGCCGGCTGGATCGGCCTCGATGCGACATCGGGGCTGTTTGCCGGGGAAGGGCATATTCCGTTGGCCTGCAGTCCCGATCCGTCCTCGGCGGCGCCGATCAGTGGTCTGGTGGAGCCTTGCGAATGCGAGTTCAGCCACGAAATGTCGGTGGAACGGATCTGGGAAGCGCCTCGGGTCACCAAGCCCTACACCGATGAGCAATGGCTGGCGATCCAGGCGCTGGGCCGGCAGATCGATGCCGACCTGCTGGAAGGCGATGTGCGCTTGACCATGGGCGGTGAGCCAACCTTCGTGTCCATCGATGACCCCGACGGCGCCGAATGGAACACCGCTGCGCTCGGCCCGGACAAGCGCCGGCTCTCCGCCGAATTGTTCCAGCGCATGCGCAGGCACTACGCACCGAAAGGCCTGGTGCATTTCGGTCAAGGCAAGTGGTATCCGGGAGAACAGTTGCCGCGCTGGTCGCTGAACTGCTATTGGCGCCGCGACGGTGTGCCGATCTGGCACAACGACGCACTGATCGCCGACGAGCAGCAGGACTACGGCGCCACGGGTGAACTGGCCGGCCGTTTTCTGGCGAGTGTCGCCGAGCGCCTGAAACTGCCGGCACGCTTTGTGTTCCCGGCCTACGAAGACAATTTCTATTACCTCTGGCGCGAGGGCGCATTGCCGGGCAACGTCAGCGCCGAAGACTCGCGTCTGGAAGAACCGCTGGAACGTGCGCGGCTGCGCAAGGTGTTCAGTCAGGGGCTGGACAAGGTCATCGGCCAGGTGCTGCCGCTGGCGCGTTCTGCCAAAGGCGATCAATGGCAGAGCGGGCGCTGGTATCTGCGCGACGAGCATTGCCGGTTGGTGCCGGGAGATTCGCCGCTCGGCTATCGCCTGCCATTGGGGTCGCAGCCCTGGGTGAAGGCGGCGGAGTATCCGTTCATTCATCCGAACGACCCGAATCAGGATTTCCCCGAACTGCCCGACACCGCGCAACTCAATCGACACGATGCGCCGGCCACGGCGGACGAACGGGTGCCGAAGATCGACGAGTCCGCCGACTGGCTGACCCGCACCGCGTTCTGCGCCGAGGCACGGGAAGGACGGTTGTATCTGTTCATGCCGCCGCTGGAGCGGGTCGAGGATTATCTGGAGTTGGTGGCCGCGATTGAAGCCACTGCCGAGGAGTTGCACTGTCCGGTGCTGCTGGAAGGTTATGAGCCGCCGAGTGATCCGCGCCTGAGCAACTTCCGAATCACCCCGGATCCCGGCGTGATCGAGGTCAACGTCCAGCCCTCCGCGACGTGGGACGAGTTGGTCGAACGCACGGAATTCCTTTACGAGGAGGCGCGCCAGACCAGACTGTCCACCGAGAAATTCATGATCGACGGACGCCACACCGGCACGGGCGGCGGTAACCACTTTGTGCTCGGTGGGGCGACGCCGGCCGACTCGCCGTTCCTGCGCCGCCCGGATCTGCTGCGCAGCCTGATCAGCTACTGGCACAACCATCCGTCGCTGTCCTACCTGTTTTCCGGCCTGTTCATCGGCCCGACTTCTCAGGCGCCGCGAGTCGATGAGGCGCGCAACGATGCGCTGTATGAGCTGGAAATCGCTTTCGCGCAGATTCCGGCGCCGGGAGAAGCGTGCGCGCCATGGCTGGTGGATCGCTTGCTGCGCAATCTGCTGATCGACGTCACCGGCAATACTCACCGCGCTGAGTTCTGCATCGACAAGCTGTATTCACCGGATGGCGCCACCGGGCGTCTCGGTCTGCTGGAGCTGCGTGCGTTCGAAATGCCACCTCATGCACGCATGAGCCTGGCCCAACAGCTGTTGCTGCGGGCGCTGGTGGCGCGGTTCTGGCGCGAGCCTTATGCACCGCCGAAACTGGCGCGCTGGGGCACCGAGTTGCATGACCGTTTTCTGCTACCGCACTTCATCGAGCAGGACTTTGCCGACGTCATCGTCGAACTCGACAATGCCGGTTATCCGCTGCGCGCCGAATGGTTTGCGGCGCATCTGGAGTTTCGTTTTCCCAAGGTCGGCGATTACGCCGTCAACGGCATCGAGCTGGAATTGCGTCAGGCCCTTGAACCCTGGCATGTATTGGGCGAGGAGGGCGCGGCGGGCGGTACGGTGCGTTACGTCGATTCATCGCTGGAGCGTTTGCAGGTCAAGCTCACTGGCTTGCCGCCGCAGCGTTACCTGCTGACGTGCAACGGTATCCCGGTGCCGCTGCAACCGACCGGACGGGTCGGCGAGTTTGTCGCCGGTGTGCGTTTTCGCGCGTGGCAACCGGCCAACTGCCTGCAACCGACGATCCCGGTGCATGCGCCGCTGGTATTCGACCTGCTCGACACCTGGATGCAGCGCTCGCTGGGCGGCTGTCAGTACCACGTCGCGCATCCGGGCGGGCGCAATTACGAGACGCTGCCGGTCAATGCCAACGAAGCGGAGAGCCGGCGCATGGCGCGTTTCTTTCGCCTCGGACACACGCCGGGGAAACTTCCGATACCGAATCTGACTATCTCCGACGAGTTCCCGATGACACTCGATTTACGACGCTTTTGATTCGTACACGACCCCCGGATTTTTCGTATATCCGGGCGTCATGTGCCTGCGTTAGTCTGACCGTTCCTTGCTGGCTGCCGAGCTTTCCATGCCTGACCTGCTTGACCGCTACCCGCTGACGGCGGGCACTTACCACGAACTGCTCGACGCCGGTGGGGCGGTGCGTCCGCACTGGCAGCGGCTGTTCGACCAATTGCAGCGCAGCACCCCGGCGCAACTGGTGCAGCGTCAGGCATTGCTGACTCGGCAGATTCAGGAAAACGGCGTCACCTACAACGTCTATGCCGACCCCAAGGGCGCCGATCGTCCGTGGGAACTGGACCTGCTGCCCCATGTGATCGCCGCTGACGAGTGGCAACAACTGTCGGCCGGAATCGCCCAGCGTGCGCGCCTGCTCAATGCGGTGCTGGCGGACCTGTACGGCCCGCAGCAGTTGATCCGCGAAGGTTTGCTGCCGGCGGAGCTGGTGTTCGGCCACAACAACTTCCTCTGGCCCTGTCAGGGCATCGCGCCGCCGGACGGGGCCTTTCTGCATCTGTATGCCGTGGATCTGGCGCGCACGCCGGACGGGCGCTGGTGGGTCACGGCGGATCGAACCCAGGCGCCGTCCGGTGCCGGGTATGCGCTGGAAAACCGCACTATCGTGTCCCGGGCCTTTCCCGAGTTGTACCGGGACCTGAAGGTGCAGCACCTGGCCGGATTCTTCCGCACCTTGCAGGAAACCCTGGCCCGTCAGGCACCCAGCGACGATGACGCGCCACTGGTGGTGTTGCTGACCCCGGGACGTTTCAACGAAAGCTATTTCGAGCATCTCTATCTCGCCCGCCAGCTCGGCTATCCGCTGGTGGAGGGCGGCGACCTGACGGTGCGCGATGCCACGGTCTACCTGAAAACCCTCAGTGGCTTGCGCCGGGTTCACGCGATCATGCGTCGGCTCGACGATGACTTCTGCGATCCGCTGGAACTGCGCACGGATTCGGCGCTGGGCGTTCCAGGACTGCTTGAGGCGGTGCGTCAGGGGCGGGTGCTGGTGGCCAACGCGCTGGGCAGCGGCGTGCTGGAGTCGCCGGGGCTGTTGGGCTTTTTGCCGAAGATCAATCAGTACCTGTTTGGCGAAGAACTGATCCTGCCCTCCATCGCTACCTGGTGGTGCGGGGAGGCACCGGTGCTGGCCCAGGCGTTGGAAAAACTGCCGGAGTTGCTGATCAAACCGGCCTTCCCGTCCCAAAGCTTCGCTCCCGTTTTCGGGCGAGATCTGAGCGAAAAACAGCGCCAGAGTCTCGCCGAGCGCATGCAGGCACGACCTTATGCCTATGTGGCGCAAGAACTCGCGCAATTGTCCCACGCGCCGATCTGGCAACCGGAGGACGGCCAGTTGCAACCACGGGCCATCGGTATGCGCATGTATGCGGTGGCCAGTCGCGACGGTTATCGGGTGCTGCCCGGCGGCCTGACCCGGGTTGCAGCCGAAGCCGATGCCGAAGTGGTGTCGATGCAGCGCGGTGGCGCAAGCAAGGACACCTGGGTGCTGGGCGAGCGGCCGCCAAGCGGTGAACAGTGGAAGGCCCAGCGCAACATCGGCGTGCACGATCTGGTGCGGCGCGATCCGTACCTGCCATCGCGGGTGGTGGAAAACCTGTTCTGGTTCGGCCGTTACTGTGAACGTTGCGACGACAGCGCACGGCTGTTGCGGATCATGCTGGCGCGTTATGTCGACGGTGATGATCCGCAAGCCTTGCAGGCTGCCGTGGAGCTCGGTGAACGGCTGATGCTGCTGCCGGACGAAGGCGAGCTGCCGGAGCGCCTGCTCGCAGCGTTGCTCGGCGAGGACTGGTCGTTCAGCCTGCGCTCCAACCTGCAACGCTTGCAGTGGGCGGCCTCGCAGGTGCGCGGCAAGCTCTCGCGGGAGAACTGGCAGGCGTTGGTGGAGTTGCAGCGCGAGGCGACGGAACTGGATACCGACGAGCCAGACTTCGGCGAGTTGCTGGATTTTCTCAACCGGCTGGTGATGTCGCTGGCGGCGCTGTCCGGGTTTGCCCTCGACGACATGACCCGCGACGAAGGCTGGCGTTTCCTGATGATTGGCCGGCGCATCGAGCGCCTGCAATTTCTCAGCAGCAGCCTCGCGGGTTTCCTGCGCGGCGCCGGGGCGTTCGATCAGGCCGGGCTTGAATGGTTGCTGGAGCTGGGCAACAGCAGCATCACCTATCGCTCGCGCTATCTGGCGGTGGCGCAGTTGATTCCGGTGCTCGACCTGTTGTTACTGGACGAGCAGAACCCCCATGCGGTGCTGTTCCAGTTGAAACTGGTGACGCGCACGCTCAAGCGTTTGAGCGACGATTTCGATGCGCCCCGGGAGGCTGGATTGCCGCAACTGGTGGAGCGTCTGGCACGCTTCGATTTGGGGTGTCTGGAAAATCCCTTGTTCGGCGAATCCAGCGTACGCGCGGCCCTCGACGGTCTGGCGGATCTGCTGCAAGACATCGCTGACGCCAGCGGCCAGGTGTCCGATCGTCTGGCCCTGCGGCATTTCGCCCATGTCGATGATGTCAGCCAGCGCACGGTGTCCGTCTGATGAATGCTTACTACCAGATCCTTCACGACACTTGTTATCACTACGACAGCCCGGTCTCGCTGGCGCAGCAGCTGGCGCACCTGTGGCCTCGTGAATGCGCCTGGCAGCGCTGCATCGAGCAGCAATTGCTGATCAGTCCGGAGCCGACCGCACGTCGTGACGAACAGGACGTGTTCGGCAATCCACTGACGCGCCTGGCGTTCGAGCGGCCTCACGATGAATTGCAGGTCAACGCACGGCTGACGGTCGAGGTGCTGGCGCGGCCGGCGCTGGATTTCAATCTGTCCCCGGCCTGGGAGCAGACCCGCAATGCGCTGACCTACAGCAGCCAGCCGTTGTCCGCTGAGCTGCTGGAGGCTTGCCGTTACCGGTTTCAGTCACCTTATGTTCATTTAAAGCGCAGCTTCGTCGAGTTCTCCGAAAGCTGTTTTCCACCCGGGCGACCGCTGCTGCTGGGCGTTCAGGCGTTGATGGAAAAGATCTTCGACGAATTCACCTTCGATGCCGAAGCCACTCAGGTTGCGACGCCATTGGTCGAAGTGCTGGAGCGGCGGCGCGGGGTCTGTCAGGACTTCGCCCACCTGATGCTGGCCTGTGTGCGTTCCCGAGGATTGGCGGCGCGCTACATCAGCGGCTATCTGCTGACACGACCGCCACCGGGGCAACCGCGATTGATCGGCGCCGATGCGTCCCATGCCTGGGTTTCGGTGTTTTGCCCGGTGTTGGGCTGGGTGGATTTCGATCCGACCAACAATGTACAACCGGCACTGGAGCACATCACCCTGGCCTGGGGCCGGGATTTTTCCGATGTGTCGCCGTTGCGCGGGGTGATTCTGGGAGGGGGGAGCCATGATCCCGAGGTTCGGGTCACGGTGATGCCACTGGAGGAATAAAAGCAATGTGGGAGCCAGCCTGCTGGCGATTAGGGTGTCACATCTGAATGGATGCGACTGACCCATTGTAATCGCGAGCAGGCTCGCTCCCACAGGGGTTGTGTTCAGTGGTCCTGCGGTGTTGCTCAGGCGTCGGGCGCCTGATCTTTCGGTACATCAACATCAATTGCATCGTCTTCAGTCGCCACTTCACCGTCGGGGTTCAGTGCCGCTTCTTCAGCCATCTGTTTCTTGCGCTGAAGCTTTTCCTCTTTCTTCTGTTCCTTGGCCAGGTCACGTTGACGCTTGGCGAAGGAGTAATTGGGTTTGGCCATGGGCGATCCTCTTGGGTCGAAGGTGAGGTTGAGCGGCGCGTATTCTGCCCTGTATCGGTGCCCGGGGGTTAACCGGGTTTTTGGTCGACCCACTTTGGCGTGACGGTAGGCTGCCACTGATCGAGGGCATTGAGCAGCGTTTGCGGCGATTCGCTCACTTGCAGCATGTCACGGTGCGGTGCGCGAACGAAGCCTTCGCCGACGATGTGATCGAGAAATGCAGTGAGTTTGCTGTAGAAACCGTTCACCTCGAGCAGGCCCAGCGGCTTGCCGTGGTAGCCGAGCTGGCCCCAGGTCCAGACTTCGAACAGCTCTTCCAGGGTGCCGAGGCCACCGGGCAGGGCGATGAACGCATCGCTGAGTTCGGCCATCCGCGCCTTGCGCGCGTGCATGCCGTCGACCACTTCCAGACGGGTCAGGCTTTTGTGACCGATTTCCTTGTCCATCAGGCTCTGCGGAATGATGCCGATCACTTCGCCGCCGGCGGCCAGCGCGGCGTCCGCGACAATCCCCATCAAACCCACGGCGCCACCGCCGTAGACCAGCTTCAGCTTGCGCTCGGCAATGGCTGTGCCGAGGGCGATGGCGGCTTCGGTGTACGCCGGGGTGGTGCCGGCGTTGGCACCGCAAAATACACAAACGGATGTGAGAGACATGCCTTCCTCCTGGGTCAATCGGTCACAGGGTAATGGCTGGCACGCCTTGATCCAAGGGCTAGACTTCGCGTTTCGGGGTTTCATAGGTGCCGCTGGCGCCACAGGCGTAGGCGGCGAGCAGGCTGCACAACAGACTGTTGAAGGACATGATGGATGCTCCAGATGAGAGTTGAGCCCTGAAGATACGGCCCGGCCAAACGTCTGGCTGTTAGATTGTTTCGATGAGTGTCATAGCCTGAAAGTTGTATACAATTTTTGACTCAAGTCATAGGAACTTGCGAAGATTTCAGGCAGTCTTTCCACCACTCGTGTTTTTGTTAACCCTGCCTTGGAGATTCACCATGTTTTCCAAAGTTGTTGCGGTATCCCTGCTGGCGCTGGCCAGCAGCCAATTGATGGCTGCCGAGTGCAAAACCACCATTGACTCCACCGACCAGATGTCCTTCAACACCAAGGAAATCGTGATCGACAAGAGCTGCAAGACTTTCACCGTCGAACTGACCCACTCCGGCAGCCTGCCGAAGAACGTCATGGGCCATAATCTTGTGGTCAGCAAGACCGCTGACATGCAGCCGATCGCCACCGACGGCCTGGCCGCCGGCATCGACAAGAACTACCTGAAAGACGGCGACGAGCGCGTCATCGCCCACACCAAGATCATCGGCGCCGGCGAGAAAGACTCGCTGACCATCGACGTATCGAAACTGGCGGCCGGCACTGATTACGGTTTCTTCTGCTCGTTCCCGGGCCACATCTCGATGATGAAAGGCACAGTGACCCTGAAGTAACACGGCTCACACGCAACACGAAAAACGCCGCTGCAAGTGATTGCAGCGGCGTTTTTTTGTCTGCTGATCAAGGATGTCTCAGCTATCTCGTTTTTCTGATGATAACCGTCGGTCTGAAATGCCCCCGAACCTGTAATTTCTGACAGTAGACGCGAATTTCGAAGAAGCCTCAGATGGGGAGGCGTTCAGATGACTGTGCGCTTACCTTCCGAAAAAGGAGTTTTCGTATGACCGATCAAGAGAAACTGCCCGAGCAACGCACATTGGTTCAGGGGCTGCAGAGAAGTGCTGCGAAAAGCGGAACCGTCATCGAAACTGTTACCGATGGCGACGGCAATCTCGTTGAAGATGGCGGTGTCTGCAGAAATCCAGATTTGTCTTTTGTTGGTAGTGCTGCTCCTGATCAACAGGCACAGCTTTTGGATCACGGTAGACCCGCACACCCTCCCGTAAATGTTGATAGTCGTGGCCACTTCAGCTCGATCATTAAAAATCAGGCAAACGGGCCGCATGTCTACACCGTGGTAACCACCGATGGACTAGTGTCTGATCCATTTACCGTTCACATGGCCGGGCCCCTGCAAGCCGCGATTTTGTGGATAAACGATCCCAACGGAGACGTCATCGAAAATGGTGGACGCACTACGTTTGCCGATTTGAGCTTTGCAGGCCAGGGAGAGCCAAATACAACAGTCAGTCTTATGGATAACGGAATTCTTGTAGACACACTGAACATCGATGCAAATGCGCACTGGAGTGCTGTGCTGAACGGACTTTCGGTAGCGGAGCATCACTTCACAGTGGTAGGAAGCGATGGTGTTGTATCCAGCCCCTGGATCGTTGCAATTGAGAACTCCGTACTGCTCAGCATCCAGTTTCTCCTTGGAGAAAGCGGGAAGTTGATCGGTAATCAGGAGCAGACGACCGATAGTTCGGTAACGGTTGTCGGTACGGCAAACAGAGGGGAAGAAGGAAAGATAGTCGACTACGATAGCGAACTGGTTCCATTCAAGGCCGACCCGAATGGAATCTACACGGCAAAGATTTCGAGGCTGGCTGAAAAGGTCCATACCATCAGAGCGATAACGGCTGGTGGTCGAATCTCGTCCCCGCACGTGTTCAGGGTTGTTCCAGCAAAGCCCCGTTAAATCTGCCATTGAGTTCTGCTCAAAGAAAAGCCCGCTGATGATCACTCCTAAGCGGGCTTTTTCATTCACTCACTGATCACGGCGCAAACGGCATGACCCGCTTGTGATGGGTCTTGTTGTACGTGTTGACGATGATGTCGAACGCTTCCTGACGCACCGGCTCGCCGTGCAGGAACGCGTCGATCTCGGCGTAGGTGACGCCGTGGGACGCCTCGTCCGGTTTGCCCGGCGACAGGTCTTCCAGGTCCGCCGTCGGCACTTTTTCCACCAGCGATTCCGGTGCGCCGAAGCTGCGGGCGATGGCCCGGACCTGGTTTTTCACCAGTCCGCTGAGCGGCGCCAGGTCGCAGGCGCCGTCACCGAATTTGGTGAAGAAACCCATCACCGCTTCCGCCGCGTGGTCGGTGCCGATCACCAGCCCGTGTGCGGCACCGGCGATGGTGTACTGGGCGACCATGCGCATCCGCGCCTTGGTGTTGCCGAGCACGAAATCCACCGACACCGCGTGCTTGCCTTCGAAGGCTGCGACTTCGCTGGCCAGGGATTTCACCGCCGGGCCGATGTTGACGGTGTGGCGCTCGTCCGGGGCGATGAAGTCCACCGAGGCCTGAGCGTCGTGTTCATCAAACTGCACGTCGTACGGCAGGCGCACGGCGATGAACTTGTAGGCGTTGTCGCCGGTGCGCTCGCGCAGTTCACGCATGGCGCGCTGGGCCAACAGGCCGGCGGTCAGCGAGTCCACGCCGCCGCTGATGCCCAGCACCAGGGTCTTGAGCCCGGAATTGGTCAGGCAATCCTGGATGAAGGTGATGCGTCGGGCGACTTCCGCTTCGAGGGCCTGGTAATCGGCGAACGGCGGCTGAACGTTGAGCTGTTCAGCAATTTCACGCTGTACGGCTTGCATGAATTCACTCCTTGCTAGAAAGGCTGGAAACGGCAGGAACCTGGAAAACGTGTCGCAAGTAGGCGACGAAATTCGGGTCTTTGCAGTGGGTCTTGCCCGGCTCGTCGGAGATCTTCGCCACCGGTTGGCCGTTGCAGGCGGTCATTTTAAGCACGATGCTCATCGGTTCGACACCCGGAATGTCACAGGTCAGGTTGGTACCGATACCGAAGCTGACATTGATCCGGCCGCGCAGCGCCCGGAAGATCTCAAGCGACTTGGGCAGCGTCAGGCTGTCGGAGAACACCAGGGTCTTGCTCATCGGGTCGATGCCGAGCCTGTGATAGTGGGCGATGCATTTTTCGCCCCACTGCACCGGATCCCCGGAGTCGTGACGCAGGCCATCGAACAGCTTGGCGAAGAACAGATCGAAATCGCCGAGGAAGGCGTCGGTGGTGATGCAGTCGGTCAGGGCGATCCCCAGCAAGCCGCGGTATTCGCGAACCCAGCAATCGAGGGCGGCGATCTGGCTGTCGATCAGCCGTGGGCCGAGTTGCTGGTGGGCCATGATCCACTCGTGGGCCATGGTGCCCAGCGGTTTCATGTCCAGTTCCCGGGAAAGGTGCACGTTGCTGGTGCCGACGAAGCGCCCGGGGAAATCATGCTTGAGCACGTTCACCACTTCTTCCTGCACACGGTAGGAAAACCGTCGACGTGTGCCGAAGTCGGCAACCTGCAAATGCGACAGTTCTTCGGCCGAGGCGTTGGCGGTCAGCCAGTCGAACTTGCGGTAAAGCTGTTCGCGGGCCTGTTCCAGGACGGTTTCGCGGTAGCGATAGCGGTTGCGCACTTCGCTGACGATCGCCAGCAGCGGCACTTCAAACAGAATCACATGCAACCATGGCCCGCGCAGGCGGATGAACAGCTCGCCGTTCTCGATGCCGGTGTGCAAGTAGCGCAGGTTGAATCGGAACAGGCCGAGGAATCGCAGGAAATCCGGCTTGAGGAACGAGATGCGCTCAAGAAAGCTCAACTGATCGGCGCTCAGGCTCAACTCGGCCAGACGCTCGACCTGGAAGCGGATCTCCGCCAGATACGGGCGCAGATCTTCACTGTTACGGCAACGAAACTCCCATTCGACTTCGACGTTGGGGTAGTTGTGCAGCACCGCCTGCATCATCGTCAGTTTGTAGAAGTCGGTGTCGAGCAGGTTCTGCACGATGCGATCGGCAAACACACTCTCGCTCATAACGGGGTCTCCAGGCGGACCGCGCGTTGGCGCGGTATCAATCAATGGCGCTAGTGGCGCATATCCGGGGTGTGGATTGCCAGCGATTTTTATCCCGGCGCTGAGCCTCAGACCGCATCAGGACTGTCGATCTGCTCCAGCATCCACTTCACGAAATCCCGCACCTTGGGCACTTCCGCCGCGTGCTCCGGGTAGGCCAGGTAATACGCATCGGTGCTGGGCATTGCATGCTGCCAGGGAATGACCAGTTTGCCGTCGGCCAATTCCTCTTCCACCAGAAACCTCGGCAACAGCGCGACGCCGCAGCCGACTTGGGCGGCGCGAATGCACATATAAAAGGTTTCGAAACGCGGGCCGTGGTAGCTGTGCTCGGTCTGGTAGCCCTGGCTGTCGAACCAGTCGTGCCACGCTTGCGGGCGCGAAGCATTCTGCAGCAGCACCAGATCGGTGAGTTGCGTTGGATCAGTCAACGGAGTGTCCGGCAGACTGCTCGGTGCGCAGACCGGCACCAGTTCCTCGCCAAACAACTTCAGGCATTCGGTGCCGGGGCGTGAACCCTGGCCGAAATAGAACGCCAGGTCGCTGCGCCCTTGCAGCAAGTCATCGGCTTCCTGTTCGTTGCACAGGTCCAGATGAATCGACGGATGGCGCAGACGCCAGCCCTTGAGGCGCGGCACCAGCCAGCGGGCACCGAAGGTCGAGGGCGTGGAGACGCGCAGGACTTCGGTCTCGCCGCCGTAGGAACGCAGGTAATGGGTCGACATCTCGACCTGGGTCAGGATTTTTCTGACTTCCACCAGGTACAGATCGCCGGCCGGGGTCATCTGCAAACGGCGGCGTACCCGACGGAACAGCAAGTGCTGCAGCAATTCTTCGAGCTGCGCCACCTGCTTGCTGACGGCGCTCTGGGTCAGGTTCAGTTCCTCGGCGGCCCGGGTGAAACTCAGGTGCCGGGTCACGGCCTCGAAGCACTGCAGCGCGGTGATCGACGGCAAGTGGCGTTTGTTCAGCATGGGCGTTCCTTTTCTTGTCTTTCTGCGCAGCATGAATAAACGGAATGATATCTCGCGTAAAGGTCGTTTGTTGCACAGCCTTCCTGACGCTACAACTAAAGGTCTGCCCGGTCGTGAAAACGCGCCCGCACACATTCAGTTTTTTGCTTGAGGAGTGACCCATGGTTGCCGCATTGCTTGATCGTCTTGGTGTGAACCCGGCCCTGTACCAGAACGGCAAAGTGCCGGTGCATTCGCCCATCGACGGCAGCCGCATCGCCGCCGTGAACTGGGAAGGCCCGGCCGAAGTCGAGCAGCACATCAGTCGCGCAGATCATGCGTTCGAACAATGGCGCAAGGTGCCGGCCCCGCGTCGCGGCGAGCTGGTGCGTCAGTTCGGCGAAGTGCTGCGCGAGTACAAGAATGATCTCGGCGAACTGGTGTCCTGGGAAGCGGGCAAGATCACCCAGGAAGGTCTCGGTGAAGTGCAGGAGATGATCGACATCTGCGATTTCGCTGTCGGTCTGTCCCGCCAGTTGTACGGCTTGACCATCGCCTCCGAGCGTCCGGGCCACCACATGCGCGAAACCTGGCATCCGCTGGGCGTGGTCGGCGTGATCAGTGCATTCAACTTCCCTGTTGCGGTGTGGGCGTGGAACACCACGCTGGCGCTGGTCTGCGGCAACCCGGTGGTGTGGAAGCCTTCGGAGAAAACCCCATTGACCGCACTGGCCTGTCAGGCGCTGTTTGATCGTGTGGTGAAGAACTTCAGCGATGCGCCGGCCAATCTCTGTCAGGTGATCATCGGTGGCCGCGATGCCGGCGAAGCGCTGGTCGATGACCCGCGTGTCGCGCTGATCAGCGCCACCGGCAGCACTCGCATGGGCCGCGAAGTGGCGCCGAAAGTCGCCGCGCGCTTCGCCCGCAGCATTCTCGAACTGGGCGGCAACAACGCAATGATCCTCGGCCCGAGCGCCGATCTGGACATGGCCGTACGCGCCATCCTGTTCAGCGCCGTCGGCACCGCCGGCCAGCGTTGCACCACGTTGCGTCGCCTGATCGCCCATGAATCGGTGAAAGAAGAAATCGTCACCCGCCTCAAAGCCGCGTACTCCAAAGTGCGGATCGGTCACCCGCTGGAAGGCAACCTGATCGGCCCGCTGATCGACAAGCACAGCTTCGAAAACATGCAGGACGCGCTGGAGCAGGCGCTGAGCGAGGGCGGCCGGGTGTTCGGCGGCAAGCGCCAGCTCGAAGATCAATTCCCGAATGCCTACTACGTGTCGCCGGCCATCGTTGAAATGCCGGAGCAAAGCGATGTGGTGTGCAGCGAGACCTTCGCGCCGATCCTGTACGTGGTTGGCTACAGCGACTTCGAAGAAGCGCTGCGCCTGAACAACGCCGTGCCGCAAGGCCTGTCGTCGTGCATCTTCACCACCGATGTGCGCGAGGCCGAGAAATTCATGTCGGCGGTCGGCAGCGATTGCGGCATTGCCAACGTCAACATCGGCCCGAGCGGCGCAGAAATCGGCGGCGCGTTCGGTGGTGAGAAAGAAACCGGTGGCGGTCGTGAGTCGGGCTCGGATGCATGGCGTGCGTACATGCGTCGTCAGACCAATACCGTGAACTACTCGCTGGAGTTGCCGCTGGCGCAGGGCATCACGTTCGACTGATACCTTCGGTCAAGTGGAGATCCCCTTCTGGGAGCGGGCTTGCTCCGGGCGGCGCTCCGACGAATGCGCTGGGTCAGCCAGCATGGATATTGGCTGATATACCGCTTTCGCGGGCAAGCCCGCTCCCACAGGGTATGCAGTGTTTGTTAGGTTTCTGTTGGAGTCTGGCAATGCCGTTACGCGAAGAATGTCTGTGGGAAAAACTCACGCCGCAACGACCGGATAACACGGCGCTCAGGGGCGAGGTCAAAGTCGATGTCTGCGTGATCGGCGCCGGGTTCACCGGGTTGTCGGCGGCGCTGCATCTGTTGGAGAAAGGCAAAAGCGTCTGCGTGCTCGAAGCGCATCGCGCCGGGCAGGGCGGGTCCGGGCGCAATGTCGGCCTGGTCAACGCCGGGATGTGGATTCCGCCGGACGAGATCGAGGCCGGGTTCGGCGAGGCGGTCGGCAGCCAGCTCAACCGCATGCTCGGTGCGGCCCCGGCGCTGGTGTTCAGCCTTGTGGATAAGTACAACATCGATTGCCAGTTGCGCCGCGAAGGCACCCTGCACATGGCGCACAACGCCAAGGGTGAGGCGGATCTGCGCAGTCGCGAAGAACAGTGGAAACGCCGCGGTGCGCCGGTCGAACTGCTGACCGGCAAGGCCTGTGAACAGGCGACCGGCACGCAAAAGATTGCCGCCGCGTTGCTCGACCGGCGTGCCGGTACACTCAATCCGATGGCGTATGTCACCGGACTGGCGAAAGCCGTGTCGGGGCTTGGCGGGCAGATGTTCGATCACTCCCCGGTTACGCGCCTTGAGCGTCAGGGCCAGCAATGGTCGGTGCAGACCGGGCAGGGTTCGGTTTTGGCCGAACAGGTGGTGATCGCTTCCAACGCCTACACCGAAGGCGACTGGACCGAACTCAAGCGCAACTTCTTCCCCGGTTACTACTATCAGGTCGCTTCGGTGCCGCTCACCGAAGACGCCGCCCATGAAATCCTCCCGGGCGGGCAGGGCTCGTGGGATACCCGCCAGGTGCTGAGCAGCATCCGCCGCGACAAGGACGGGCGTCTATTGCTGGGCAGCCTCGGCAACGGCAATCAGAAACCGACTTGGTTCCTCAAGGCCTGGGCCGACCGGGTGCAGCAGCATTACTTCCCCAATCTCAAACCCGTGGAATGGGAATGCACCTGGACCGGGCGCATCGCTTTTACTCCCGATCATTTGATGCGCCTGTTCGAGCCGGCGCCGGGACTGGTGGCCGTCACCGGTTACAACGGCCGTGGCGTGACCACCGGCACCGTGGTCGGCAAAGCCTTCGCCGACTACCTGTGTAACGGAAATCCTCAGGCGTTGCCGATTCCCTTTGCACCGATGCAGCCTCTGGCGGGCGTGGGCTTGCGCAGTTGCCTGTACGAGGCCGGGTTCTCGCTGTATCACGCGGGCCAGTGCCTGCGCATCGTCATCTGAGTGTTGAAATATGTTGCCGGAAGCGGCGCTTTTCGATGTAGCGACTAGCCTGTAATGGTGCGGGTTGTAGCAGTCCCGCACCAGCAGTGTGCAGTTCGGTGACGCGGGCTGTTACAGGCTGGTTGCACGTCGTTTGGCGCCGCGGTTGCAATGATGGCGCGTGCGGGTTGCGCCTGAAAAAATAAATGGTTTCACCTTCCGCGGTTTAGACGGTTGCACACCCAATGAAAATGGGAACGAAACAGTCGAAATAACAAGAAAGCAGCGACTTTTTGAAGAATAAAAAACCGATGGCACGGCCCTTGCTCTGAGCATTCAAGTGAAGTCGCAGTGCCAACTAAAAAAAACCTTGGAGCACCACCTCATGTCCCAGACGTTTTACAAGAAAGGCTTTCTGGCCCTCGCAGTGGCTACTGCGCTGGGTGTTTCTGCGTTTGCACAAGCTGATGTGAAAATCGGTGTGGCGGGCCCTATGACTGGCGCCAACGCGGCATTTGGCGAGCAGTACATGAAGGGGGCACAAGCGGCGGCCGATGCGGTCAACGCGGCGGGCGGCGTCAACGGGGAGAAAATCGTCCTGGTCAAAGGCGATGACGCCTGCGAACCGAAACAGGCGGTGACGGTCGCCAAGGACCTCACCAACCAGAAAGTCGCCGGTGTGGTTGGCCACTTCTGCTCGTCCTCCACCATTCCTGCGTCGGAGATCTATGACGAAGCCGGCATCATCGCGATCACCCCGGGTTCCACCAACCCGCAGGTGACCGAGCGCGGCCTGAGCGCCATGTTCCGTATGTGCGGGCGTGACGACCAGCAAGGCATCGTCGCCGGCGATTACATCGTCGACGTGCTCAAAGGCAAGAAGGTTGCCGTGCTGCACGACAAGGACACCTACGGTCAGGGCCTGGCGGATGCCACCAAGGCTCAGTTGATCAAGCGCGGCGTGACGCCGGTGCTGTACGAAGGCCTGACCCGTGGCGAGAAAGACTTCAGCGCAGTGGTTACCAAGATCCGTGCGGCCGGTGCCGACGTGGTCTACTTCGGCGGCCTGCATCCGGAAGCCGGTCCACTGGTCAAGCAACTGCGTACCGAAGGCCTGAAAGACGTGAAGTTCATGTCTGACGACGGCATCGTGACCGACGAACTGGTGACCACCGCCGGCGGCCCGCAATACGTCGACGGCGTGCTGATGACCTTCGGCGCCGACCCACGCCTGCTGCCGGAAAGCAAGACTGTAGTGGACGCTTTCCGCAAGGCCGGCACCGAGCCTGAAGGCTACACCCTTTACGCTTACGCTTCGGTCCAGGCACTGGCCGCCGGCTTCAACGGCGCCAAGTCAAACAAGGGCGAAGACGCTGCCAAGTGGCTCAAAGCCAACCCTGTGAAAACCGTGATGGGCGAGAAGACCTGGGATGCCAAAGGCGACCTGAAGGTGTCCGACTACGTGGTTTACCAGTGGGACAAGGACGGCAAATATCACCAGCTGGAAAAACAGAAATAACGGCACCTGATCAACCGGACGCCACATTCCCTGTGGGAGCGGGCTTGCCCGCGATGACGGTCTGACAGTCGACAACTTTGTTGAATGTTCTACCGCTATCGCTGGCAAGCCACCTCCCACAAGGGGGCTGTGGTGACCTGTCTGACATTGCTCCGACGTAAATCTGTATTTTTCCTAGAAGAACCGCGCGCCCCAGGGTGTGCAGGTTCTCACTGCGTGAGATTGCGTTATGGATGGTATTTTCCTGCAGCAACTGGTCAACGGCCTGACCCTCGGGTCGGTCTATGGCCTGATCGCCATCGGCTACACAATGGTCTACGGCATCATCGGCATGATCAACTTCGCCCACGGCGAGGTTTACATGATTTCCGCTTACCTCGCGGCAATCAGTCTGGCTCTGCTGGCTTACTTCGGTATCGAATCCTTCCCGCTGCTGATGCTCGGCACACTGGTTTTCACCATCGTCGTCACGGGGGTGTATGGCTGGGTCATCGAACGCATCGCCTATAAACCACTGCGCAACTCCACCCGACTGGCTCCGCTGATCAGCGCCATCGGTATCTCCCTGATCCTGCAAAACTATGCCCAGATCAGCCAGGGCGCCCGTCAACAGGGTGTTCCGACGCTGCTCACCGGCGCCTGGCGCATCGACGTCGGCTCGGGCTTCGTCCAGCTGACCTACACCAAGATCTTCATTCTCGTCGCGGCGTTCGTCGGGATGGGCCTGCTGACCTACGTGATCAAGTACACCAAGCTCGGCCGCATGTGCCGCGCCACCCAGCAAGACCGCAAGATGGCCTCGATCCTGGGGATCAACACCGACCGGGTGATTTCCTACGTGTTCATCATCGGTGCAGCGATGGCGGCCCTGGCCGGCGTGCTGATCACCATGAACTACGGCACGTTCGACTTCTACGCAGGCTTCGTCATCGGCATCAAGGCGTTCACCGCTGCGGTGCTTGGCGGGATCGGCTCACTGCCTGGCGCGATGCTCGGCGGGATCATTCTCGGGATCTCCGAATCGCTGTTCTCGGGCCTGGTCAACTCCGACTACAAAGACGTGTTCAGCTTCTCGCTGCTCGTACTTGTTCTGGTCTTCCGGCCTCAGGGCCTGCTGGGCCGTCCTCTTGTGTCGAAGGTGTAAGCGATGTCTTCAACCACTACAAAATCCATCGATATCAAAAAAAGCCTGGTTGAGGCGATTCTCGCCGGTCTGATTGCCCTGATCGTGTTCGGGCCGATTGTCGGCGTGGTGCTCGACGGCTACAGCTTCAACCTCGAACCGACCCGCGTGGCGTGGATCATTGCCATCGTCATGGCCGGCCGCTTTGCCCTCAGCCTGTTCCTGCAAACCCCCAAGGGCCTGCGCATCCTCGAAGGATTCGAAAGCACCGGTTCCGGCGTGCATGTGCTGCCCGCCGACCACAAGTCCAGGCTGCGCTGGATCATCCCGCTGCTGATTGTGCTGGCCGTGGCCGTGCCGTTCGTGTCCAACTCCTACCTGCTGGGCGTGGTCATCCTCGGATTGATCTACGTGCTGCTGGGGCTGGGGCTGAACATCGTGGTCGGTCTCGCCGGCCTGCTCGACCTCGGTTATGTGGCGTTCTACGCCATCGGCGCCTACGGTCTGGCGCTCGGGTATCAGTACCTCGGCCTGGGATTCTGGACGGTGCTGCCGCTGGCGGCGATCACGGCCGGTCTGGCCGGTTGCATCCTTGGCTTCCCGGTGCTTCGTCTGCACGGTGACTACCTGGCGATCGTGACCTTGGGCTTCGGTGAAATCATTCGTCTGATCCTCAACAACTGGTTGTCCCTGACTGGCGGTCCGAACGGCATGCCGGCGCCACTGCCGACCTTCTTCGGCCTGGAATTCGGCAAGCGGGCGAAGGATGGCGGGGTTCCGTTCCACGAGTTCTTCGGCATCGCCTACAACCCGGACGTGAAGTATTACTTCATCTACGCGGTGTTGTTCCTGGTGGTCCTGGCCGTGCTGTACATCAAGCACCGTCTGGTGAAGATGCCGGTCGGCCGCGCCTGGGAAGCCTTGCGTGAAGATGAAATCGCCTGCCGCTCGATGGGCCTGAACCACGTGCTGGTCAAGCTCTCGGCGTTCACCATCGGTGCGTCCACGGCAGGTCTGGCGGGTGTGTTCTTCGCGACCTACCAAGGCTTCGTCAACCCGACCTCATTCACCTTCTTCGAATCGGCGCTGATCCTCGCCATCGTCGTGCTCGGCGGCATGGGTTCGACCATCGGCGTGGTGATTGCGGCCTTCGTGCTGACGGTTGCCCCGGAACTGCTGCGCGGCTTCGCCGAATATCGCGTGCTGCTATTCGGGATCCTGATGGTGTTGATGATGATCTGGCGACCTCGCGGACTGATCCGCATCAGCCGTACCGGGGTCACTCCACGCAAAGGTGCCATTCACTATGAGAGGACTGCGCCATGAGTGAAGTCGTACTCTCTGTTGAAAAACTGATGATGCACTTCGGTGGCATCAAGGCCTTGAGCGACGTCAGCCTGAAGGTCAAACGCAACTCGATCTTCGCCCTGATCGGCCCCAACGGCGCCGGCAAGACCACCGTGTTCAACTGCCTGACCGGGTTCTACAAGGCCTCCGGCGGGAAGATCGAGCTCAACGTGCGCGGCCAGCAGACCAACGTCATCAAGCTGTTGGGCGAGTCGTTCAAGCCGACCGACTTCGTTTCGCCGAAGAACTTCGCCAGTCGCCTGTATTACAAGATGTTCGGCGGCACCCACCTGGTAAACCGCGCGGGCTTGGCCCGGACGTTCCAGAACATTCGCCTGTTCAAGGAAATGTCGGTGCTGGAAAACCTGCTGGTGGCCCAGCACATGTGGGTCAACCGCAACATGCTGGCCGGCATCCTCAACACCAAGGGGTATCGCAAGGCTGAAAGCGATGCGCTGGACTGCGCGTTCTACTGGCTGGAAGTGGTGGATCTGGTGGACTGCGCCAACCGTCTGGCCGGTGAACTGTCCTACGGCCAGCAGCGCCGTCTGGAGATCGCCCGGGCCATGTGCACGCGGCCGCAGATCATCTGCCTCGACGAACCGGCCGCCGGCCTCAACCCTCAGGAAACCGAAGCGCTGAGCGCGATGATCCGGCTGCTGCGCGACGAGCACGATCTGACCGTGGTGCTGATCGAACACGACATGGGCATGGTAATGAGCATTTCCGATCACATCGTGGTGCTGGACCACGGCATCGTCATCGCCGAAGGCGGTCCGGACGATATCCGCCACGATCCGAAGGTGATTGCGGCTTACCTGGGCGCCGACGAAGAGGAAGTCGTATGACGCAACCCATCCTCGAACTCAAGGATCTGGACGTGTTCTACGGCCCGATCCAGGCCCTCAAAGGCGTTTCGCTGCAGATCAACGAAGGTGAAACCGTCAGCCTGATCGGCTCCAACGGCGCCGGCAAATCCACCCTGCTGATGTCGATCTTCGGCCAGCCACGGGCGGCGGGCGGGAAGATTCTGTATCAGGGCGTGGACATTACCCACAAGTCATCGCACTACATCGCCTCCAACGGCATCGCGCAATCGCCGGAAGGACGTCGAGTGTTCCCCGACATGACTGTCGAGGAAAACCTGCTGATGGGCACCATCCCGATTGGCGACAAGTACGCCAAGGAAGACATGCAGCGCATGTTCGAGCTGTTCCCGCGGCTCGAAGAGCGCCGCACGCAGCGCGCAATGACCATGTCCGGCGGCGAGCAGCAAATGCTCGCCATCGCCCGGGCGCTGATGAGCCGGCCCAAGCTGTTGCTGCTGGACGAGCCGAGCCTGGGACTGGCGCCGATCGTGGTGAAACAGATCTTCGCCACCCTGCGGGAACTGGCGAAGACCGGCATGACCATTTTCCTCGTCGAACAGAACGCCAACCATGCGTTGAAACTGTCCGACCGGGCGTACGTGATGGTCAACGGCGAGATCCGCCTGACGGGCACCGGCAAGGAGTTGCTGGTGAACGAGGAGGTGCGTAACGCCTATCTCGGCGGGCACTGAGTTTTCAGGTTTTCCACAGCGATACAGAGCCCCGAGACGCCAGTCCCGGGGCTTTTTTGTATCCAGAGTCCATCACGATCCACGCCATTCCCGAAATTGTGGAAAACAAAATCCCCAACCTGCCAAAGCGCGACATATAGACGCTGCAAATCGCTGTTTTTCCACAGTTTTGACTTGTCCCCGTTTGCTGTGGAGCCGGCTGTGAATAACGTGGGAGTAGCTGGCTGAGAGCCTTTTAAAACGTGGCTTGCAGGCTTGTGATTGTTTTTTGATCAGGGCTTTTCCCAGTTGCTGGGGGCTCATTTGTCAACCTTTTTATGGCCACGGCAAAACAGGCGAATGCATGTGGGCAGGCCTGTGGATAAGTCTGTGATTAAACTCTGGAAAGACTGCGCTAAGGGCCGTGATTACTGGCCCTGCGCAATCACGGTGGTGACCGGTCGGTCGTGCAAAATGCCTTGCCCGGCACAATCGGCGGATCAGGGTCAAGCGAAAAACTTTGCTTTTGCCGCGCAAAGCCTTGTGTGGCGCGGCTTTGCGCATTTCCACTTGCCCCCGGAAACTGTGGAAGGGCTTGTGGATAACGTGCGTGCATGTGGCTACAGGCCACGCCACTCAAGGCGTTGCGAGGGTTGATCAAATTATGAGCAGACATGCGCGCCAGTAGATGGTTGCTCGTGAATGCGGGGCCGGGCATGCTGCCTGCTGATTTTCTATTCCAATGGCTGCCCCAGGTGGCCGAAGCAAGGAGAACACGATGTCCAACACCCTGTTTATCACCGGCGCGACGTCCGGTTTTGGTGAAGCCTGTGCCCGTCGTTTTGCCGAGGCCGGCTGGAAACTGGTGCTGACCGGGCGTCGTGAAGAACGCCTCAACGCGCTGTGCGCCGAGCTGTCGAAGCAGACCGAAGTGCATGGCCTGGTGCTGGACGTGCGTGATCGCAAGGCGATGGAGGAGGCGATTGCCAACCTGCCGCCGTCGTTCGCCAAATTGCGCGGCCTGATCAACAACGCCGGGCTGGCGCTGGGCGTGGACCCGGCACCGAAGTGCGACCTCGACGATTGGGACACTATGGTCGACACCAACGTCAAAGGCCTGATGTACAGCACTCGCCTGTTGCTGCCGCGCCTGATCGCTCACGGTCGCGGCGCCGGCATCGTTAACCTCGGATCCATCGCCGGTAACTACCCGTACCCGGGCAGCCACGTTTATGGCGCGACCAAGGCGTTCGTCAAACAGTTCTCGCTGAACCTGCGTTGCGACTTGCAGGGCACCGGTGTGCGCGTCAGCAATATCGAGCCGGGCCTGTGCGAGAGCGAGTTCTCGCTGGTGCGTTTTGCCGGCGATCAGGCACGTTACGACGCCACCTACGCGGGTGCCGAGCCGATCCAGCCGCAAGACATCGCCGAGACGATTTTCTGGGTGTTGAATGCGCCGGCGCACATCAATATCAACAGCCTGGAACTGATGCCGGTGAGCCAGACCTGGGCGGGTTTTGCCATCGAGCGTAACAAGGCCTGACACCGCATAACGGCTAATCGCTGGCAAGCCAGCTCCCACAAGTCAATCGGTTTACCCAAGCCTTGGGATCGCCTTGAAACCTGTGGGAGCGGGCTTGCCCGCGATGGGGCCGGAACAGGCAAAATCCCCGCATGGGGTAGACTCACTCCTCAACAACCCCACCGCACCCTGCGGTTTTCAAGGTTTTTCGAGGAGTTCAAGTGAGTAACCGAGGTGAGCAGTCTCTGCTCAAACAATCCACCCTTCTGATGTTGGCCGTGTCGATCGCCGGGATCGCCACCGGTTTTGTTTCGGGTTCCCAGTCCATCCTGTTCGATGGCTTTTTTTCGTTGATTGCAACGTTCATCAAAGTCCTGATGCTGATCACGGCGAAGCTGATCGCCAAGCAAAGCAACCAGCGCTTCCAGTTCGGTTTCTGGCATCTGGAGCCGATGGTGCTGCTGATCGAGGGCAGTTTCCTGCTGCTGATCGCTATCTACGCGTTTCTCAACGGCGTGTTCGGCATCATCAATGGCGGTCGTGAGATCGAACTGGGGCTGGTGATCATCTACGCGGCGGTGTTCACCGTTGTCGAGTTCGCCTACTTCTTCTACGTGCGCCACCGCAATCGCAAGCTCAAGTCGAGCCTGATCCAGTTCGACAACATCAGCTGGCTGGTGGACGCGATGCTGTCGGTTGGCCTGTTGATAAGTTTCCTCGCAGCGCTGCTGCTCAAGTCCCAGGGCTATGGCGAGTGGGCGAAATTTGTCGACCCGCTGATTCTCATCGTACTGGCCCTGACCATGCTGCCGCCGGCCTTCAAGATCCTTGGCCCGGCGCTGCGTGACGTGCTCGGCATCGCGCCGGATACGCTGGATGAGCAGGTGCGCGAGGTGATGGAGGCGGCGAAGGTCGAGCATGGTTTCGACGACTACGTGTCTTACGTGCAGAAGCACGGGCGGGCGCGGTTCATCGAGATTCATGTGGTGTTGCCGGCGGATTACCGGCTGCAGAGCGTCGGCCAGTTGGATGGGCTGCGCGAGGCGATTTCCGCGAAGCTGGGCAAACCGGATGCGGCGCGCTGGCTGACCATCAGCTTCACCGGCGACAGGAAGTGGATTGCCTGATGTTGCGTGGCGAGGGAGTCGCCTCCCTCGCCACGGCTGTCAGCTCAGATAGTCGGCGAGGCCGCGATAGCAGGTCGCCAAGTGATACGGCGTGGTCGACGGCATGTCCTTGCGGCTGACCTTGCCCTGTTCGTCGCGGCATTCATGCCAGCCACCGGCATGCAGGAAGTGCTGCTGCAACGCCTGCAACTGGCGCAGCACGGCGGCTTCGCTGTCCGGACGCAGTGTCAGCGCGCGCAGGTATTCGGCCTGGGCCCAGATGCGCTGGGTCGAATCCTTCGGGCGTCCGTCCATATTCAGATCGAGCATGGCCCGCACTGCACCGGACGGTTGCACCACGCCGTACTGCTCGGTGAACGCGAAGGCCCGGTCCAGGGCAGCATGCAGTTTCGAACCGCGGAGCAGAGGTGAGGACTCCAGCAGGAAATACCACTCGAACTGGTGGCCCGGCTCATACCAGTTATCCACAGCCCCCAGCGGTTTCTCCATCAGCACACCGGCCTGAGGATCGACGAAGCGCTTGTGCATGGCTGTGCATAACTCGCTCAGCGCTTGCTTGACCTGTGTCTCTTCGCGCACCGCCAGAGTGGCCAGGAACGCTTCGGCCAGGTGCATCAGCGGGTTCTGCAGCGGGCCGGTTTCCAGGGTGATCCAGTCGCGGTCGAGGCAGGCTTCGTAGAGGCCGTCACCGGTGGCGAAACGTCGGCCGATGACTTCCAGCGCGGCATTCAGGGTCGATTCGACCAAGGGCTCGCGGGACTTTTCCCAGTAGTGGGCGCAGGCGAACAGGATGAAGGCGTGGGTGTAGAGGTCCTTGCGCTGATCCAGCGGTTTGCCCTGGGGATCGATGCTGTAAAACCAGCCGCCGAATTCGGCATCGTGGAAGTGCCGTTGCAGGGAACGGAACAGTGCGGCCGCCCGAGCTTCGGCGTTATCCACAACCCCGATCAGGCTGGAAAACAGATACAGCTGCCGTGCGCAGGCCATTGCCCGATAGCGCTGCGGTGGCAGCGGCTGATGTGCGGCGTCCAGCGCCTCGTAAGGCAACGCCATGTCGGCGTTCCAGCCCGGTCCTTGCCAGAGGGGCACGATCACGTCCAGAAAGTGCTGTTGCACTTCACCGAACAGGGCGGTCAATTCAGGCAGGGAGGTGGAGCGGGAAGCGTGGGGCATGGGCGGACGTCGTCACGGCAGGGGCGATTGCGCGACATGGTAGCAGAGAGTGGCGATCGATCGTTCCCGCGCCATGCGCGGGAACGATCAGAGGTGCAATTCAGCCGGCCAGCAACCAAGCGCCCGTCACAGCCGAAGCGGCTCCGGCCAGTCGCACCAGCGGCGCGGCAGCCTGAGGCAGAAAACGCACGACCGCATAACCCGCCGCATGCAATGCCGCCGTTGCGACCACAAAACCGGCGGCATACGCCCATGGGCTCGACATGTCCGGAAGCTCCAGGCCATGGGCCACGCCATGGAACAGCGCAAACAACGCTGTCGCCGCCACCGCCATCACCAGCGGCGGACGTACCGCCAGCGCCACCGCCAGACCCAGTGCCAGCACCGACGCGGCAATCCCGCTTTCCAGCGCAGGCAACTCCAGCCCCTCAAAGCCGAGCAGGCCACCGATCAGCATGGTGCCAACGAAGGTGCACGGCAGCGCCCAACGCGCGGCGCCTTGTTGTTGCGCGGCCCACAGGCCGACGGCCACCATCGCCAGCAAATGGTCGAGGCCGCCGATCGGGTGGCTGATGCCGGCCACCAGGCCAGAGTCGCCGTGGCCAGGGTGGGCGAAGGCCAGAGCCGGTGTCAGCAACAGTGCGACGGCGCCGAGAATGCGTTTGAGTGTCATGGAGAAGCTTCCTTGTTGATCAGTGAGTCAGGCTGCGGTCAGCAGGCCCTGGCGTTCGATGAAGGCAATTATTTCTTCCAGGCCCTGACCGGTTTTCTGGTTGCTGAACACGAACGGCTTGCCGTTGCGCATGCGTTGGGTGTCGCTGTTCATCATTTCCAGCGAGGCGCCGACCAGGGGCGCGAGGTCGATCTTGTTGATCACCAGCAGGTCGGATTTGCAAATGCCGGGCCCGCCCTTGCGCGGCAGCTTGTCGCCGGCCGAGACATCGATCACGTAGATGGTCAGGTCGGACAATTCCGGACTGAAGGTTGCGGAAAGGTTGTCGCCACCGGACTCCACCAGAATCAGGTCCAGCCCCGGAAAACGCCGGTTCAGTTGATCCACGGCTTCGAGGTTGATCGAGGCGTCTTCGCGGATCGCGGTGTGCGGGCAGCCGCCGGTTTCCACGCCGATGATGCGTTCCGGCGCCAAGGCTTCGTTGCGTACCAGGAAGTCGGCGTCTTCGCGGGTGTAGATGTCGTTGGTGACCACGGCCAGGTTGTAGCGCTCGCGCAGCGCCAGGCACAGGGCCAGGGTCAACGCGGTTTTGCCGGAACCGACCGGGCCGCCGATGCCGACGCGCAGGGGTTGTGTGTTCATGTGATTCTCCAGACTGAAAGGCCCTAGGAACGGAACAGGCGGCTGTACTGGCGCTCATGGGCCATGCACGCCAGGGACAGACCGAACGCGGCGCTGCCGAGGTGTTCGGGATTGATTCGGGTGGCGTCCTGCTGCGCCTGTTGCAGCAGCGGCAGCAGTTCGCTGGTCAGGCGCTGCGCCGCTTGCTGGCCCAGTGGCAGGGTTTTCATCAGCACCGCGAGCTGGTTTTCCAGCCAGCTCCACAGCCACGCGGCGAGAGCGTCCTGCGGGCTGATCCGCCAGGCGCGGGCCGCCAGCGCCCAACACAGGGCCAGATGCGGTTCGTTGCATTGCTCAAGAAAGTCGCGGGCCGGCGCGTCGAGCTCGGGCAAACCATTGAGCAATTGCTGCAACGAGTAGCCCATCTGCCGGCTCTCCAGATGCAGTTCGCGGGTTTCGCGGCTGGCGCGGTGGCTTTCGCAGAGCTTGCGCAATTCATCCCAGTTTTCGTCCGCGGCGGCCTGGCAATGGGCGAGCAGCATGGGCGCCTCGAACCGTGCGAGGTTGAGCAGCAATTGATCGCTGATCCAGCGCCGGGCGGTGTCCGGGCTGTCGACGCGGCCGTTATCCACCGCCATCTCCAGACCCTGGGAATAGCTGTAGCCGCCAATCGGCAATTGCGGACTGGCCAGGCGCAGCAGCGCCCAGGCCGGGTTCACAAACGGACGCCGAACTGATGGAGTTTCGGCGCGTAGTTGAAGTCTTCGTCACCGTGCCGCGAATGGTGATGGCCGCCACCGTAGGCGCCGTGTTCCGGCTGGAACGGCGCTTCGATCGATTCGACCTGCGCGCCGAGTTGTTCAAGCATCGCCTTGAGCACGTAATCGTCGAGCAGGCGCAACCAGCCTTCACCGACTTGCAGCGCGACGTGGCGATTGCCCAGGTGATAGGCCGCGCGGGTCAGTTCGAAGGCGTTGGCGCAGGTGACATGCAGCAATTGTTCGGGGCGGGCGCAGACCCGGACGATCCGGCCATCTTCGGCTTGCAGGCATTCGCCGTCATACAGCGGCGGCTGGCCGCGCTCCAGAAACAGTCCGACGTCTTCGCCATCGGCACTGAAACAGCGCAGGCGGCTTTTGCTCCTGGCCTCGAAGGTCAGGTGCAACTCGGCGGCCCAGACGGGTTGGGGGTCGATTCTGCGATGAATCACCAGCATCGGAAAGCTTCCTGCTAAGGACAATGCTCAGGCTAGAGCAAGGGGCTTGCCAATCGGACGATGTGTAGGAAAACCCTGTCGGAGCGTAGTGGATGTTTCAAGATGTTGCAGGATTGTGAGGTGTTTTGGTGCATGAAGGTTTTTACATGCACCAAATCAGAGCTGTGATGCACGGCCAATGTGGGAGCGGGCTTGCTCGCGAAGGCATAGGGTCAGTTAATGAATCAGG
>NZ_JBSVWF010000035.1:0-71082 GCF_054071635.1 Pseudomonas sp. SDO52101_S400
GAAATGCATTTCCCATGTGGGAGCGGGCTTGCTCGCGAAGGCCGCGACATGGTTTTTGATCAGAAGGGTTTGCCTATACTGCCGGATCAGCAAGCACAGACTTGCCCATCACAAAAACCGAGGTTTGCATGCACCCGCCGATTCTCAACCTGAATGATGTCGAACTCGAACCGCTGCCCGAATCCTTGGCCCCCGAAGGCGAAACCGCCGGGCGTTATCAGCAACGATTTGCCCGGGTCGGCCAGCAACTGGGCGCGCAAAAGCTCGGTTATCGGTTGTATGCGCTGCCGCCGGGCATGCGCGGCAGTCCGTTTCACAGTCATCGGGTCAATGAGGAAATGTTTTACGTGGTGGCGGGGGAAGGGGAGGTGCGCCTTGGCGCTGAACGTTTCCCGATCCGCGCCGGCGACGTGATTGCCTGCCCGCCGGGCGGCCCGGAAGCCGCGCACCAGATCATCAACACCAGCTGCGAAGAGCTGCGCTATCTGGCGGTCAGTACCCAGCAGCAACCGGAAATCTGCGAGTACCCGGATTCGAACAAATACGCGGTGATGGATAACTTCAGCGTTGACGCCGAAGGCAAGGCCTCGGGCTTCGTGGCGGTGGCGCGGCAGGCGGACGGGGTGGATTACTGGGACGGCGAATAACGCCGCCCCGATTGCACTTATTCGAGTCGGGCCAGACGTTCTTCCAGTGCTGCAATCCGCGCTTCCAGCTCTTCGATGCGCTCCACTGATACACCGCTGGCTGCCCCGCGATCACTCGGATTCTGCCGCGCCGCGATAATCGCCTCGATGTCCGCCGGATCACCCAGCGCGTGGGTATAGCGATCTTCGCGCTGACCGGCCTGACGCGGAATCAACACCGCCAGCTCACGGGCAATCAGGCGTTCCAGCTGATGCACCACTTGTTCGGCGTCTTCGAACTCATGCATGCGGCCGCTGCGGGTCAGCAGTTCGTTGACGGTCTGCGGGCCGCGCAGAAACATCAAACCGGTCAGAATCAATTGCGCCGGCACCAGTTCCAGCGCCTTGTCGACTTTGTGCTCCCAGCGGTCGGCGCGACTGCCCATGACCAGTTTGGCGAAACCGCGACTTTCGAGGGCGCGCAGGCTTTGGCCGACCTGGCCCTGGGTCAGGTTCATCACAGGCTCCCGGCTGGTTTTCTGGTTGCAGGCCAGCACCAGCGCGTTGAGGGTCAGCGGATAGGTTTCCGGGCTGGTGGCCTGTTTCTCGATCAGCGAACCCAGAATGCGGATTTCCGTGGCGTTGAGCCGTGGTTCGTTGGAGATGCTTTCAAGTTCTGTGGTCATCGCGCGTTCCCTCTGCAGTCGAAGGCGCCTAGCCTAATCCTTGCTGGATAAAAGACAAGCCGCGCGGCGCGCGAGCATGGCTATAATCGCCCCACGATTCACCCAGCCACCACGTGAGACTGCCATGACTATTTCCCTGTACGCCGCATCCGTCCCGGTTTTCCAACAAATGCTCAACGCCCTGAGCGATGTGCTGAAAAAGGCCGAGGCCCACGCCACCGAGAAAAACATCGACCCGAACGCCTTCCTGCAAGCGCGTCTGTACCCGGACATGTTCCCGCTGGTGCGCCAGGTGCAGATCGCCGTGGACTTCGCCAAAGGCGTTTCCTCGCGTCTGGCCGAAATCGAGGTCCCGAAATACGACGACACAGAAACCACCTTCGCCGAGCTGCAAGCGCTGATCGCCAAGGTTCTGGCTTTCATCGGCGAGATCAAGCCTGAGCAGATCAACGGCAAGGAAGGCATCGAGATCGTCACCCGTCCGGGCACGCCGAAAGAGAAGCGCTTCTCCGGCCAGGCCTATCTGCTGAGCTACGGTCTGCCGCAGTTCTTCTTCCACGTCACCACCACTTACGCACTGCTGCGTCACAACGGCGTTGAAGTGGGCAAGCGCGATTACATGGGCGCGTTCTAAACCGCTCGGCTTACCCTCGAGGCAACAAAAAGCCCGCCAAGGCGCAAACCTTGGCGGGCTTTTTGTTGCACCGGGATTTACGCCGGACGCTGGGCTTTCTGTTCTTCACCCAGGCAAGCGGCGGCGGTGAACAGCACGTCGGTGGAGGAGTTCAGCGCCGTCTCGGCCGAATCCTGCAACACGCCGATGATGAAACCGACCGCGACCACTTGCATGGCGATTTCGCTCGGGATGCCGAACAGGCTGCACGCCAACGGGATCAGCAGCAGCGAACCACCGGCCACACCTGAGGCGCCGCAGGCGCAGATCGCAGCGACAACGCTGAGCAGGATTGCGGTCGGGATGTCCACGGCAATGCCCAGAGTATGCACGGCGGCGAGGGACAGCACAGTGATGGTGATCGCCGCGCCGGCCATGTTGATGGTGGCGCCCAGCGGAATCGACACCGAGTAGGTGTCTTCATGCAGGCCAAGACGTTTGCTCAGTTCCAGGTTGACCGGAATGTTCGCCGCCGAGCTGCGGGTGAAGAATGCGGTGATGCCGCTTTCGCGCAGGCACTGAAGTGTCAGCGGGTACGGGTTGCGACGCAGTTTCCAGAACACGATCAGCGGGTTCATCACCAGCGCCACGAACAGCATGCAACCGAGCAGTACCGCCAGCAGGTGCGCATAACCTATCAGTGCGCCAAACCCGGAAGTGGCCAGGGTCGATGCCACCAGGCCGAAAATGCCCAGCGGTGCAAAACGGATCACGACCCGAACAATCACCGTCACACCGTTGGAGAGGTCGCCCAGCACTTCGCGGGTAGTGTCGCCGGCGTGCCGGATTGCCACGCCCATGCCGATGGCCCAGGCCAGAATGCCGATGAAGTTGGCGTTCATCAGTGCGCTTACCGGGTTGTCGACCACGCTCAGCAACAGACTTTGCAGCACTTCACTGATGCCGCCTGGCGCGCTCACGGCGATGTTGTCGGTGGACAGCACCAGATGCGACGGGAACATCATGCTGGCGATCACCGCAACCACGGCAGCGGCGAAAGTGCCCAGCAGATACAGGAACAGGATCGGCCGGATGTGGGTTTCCTGGCCGTGCTTGTGGTTGGCGATCGACGCCATGACCAGCACGAACACCAGGATCGGCGCCACGGCTTTCAGCGCCGAGACGAACACTTTACCGATGAATGCGGTGCCTTTGGCAGTCTCGGGCGCGAACAGCGCCAGGGCGATACCGGCAATCAGGCCGATCAGGATCTGCGTGACCAGGCTGAGGCTTTTCAGGCGTTGCAATAGAGAAGGGGATGAAGCGGTCATAACGGCATCTCTGCTTTTTATAGGGTGCAAGGTGGCGTGATCCGGGCGATGAATCGGGGGCAGGCCACAGACACGAACCGAAAGGAATGACGCGACCGCCACGTCGTTTAACGGGCGGCTGAACAGGGTGTACGTTTTTCAGGGCGCGGACTTTATCACAGGGTCGTCCGGATCCTTCAGACCTGTGACGATCTGCCACCCGATCCCTCTGCAACTTGGACAGGTTTGTGCAAGTCACTCGGGAAACACTCTGTTAAGATTGCGCATCCTTATTTTCAAGTTCTGCCGGCGGGCCCTCGGGTCAGCGCTGGTGTCGTCGTTTTGCTGGAGTTCCTCATGCTGTTGCCCATCCTTCTGTTGTCCGCCGCCGGATTCACGGTGCTGACCACGGAGTTCGTCATTGTCGGCCTGTTGCCGGCGATTGCCCGAGACCTGGCCGTCACCATCCCGCAAGCCGGGTTGCTGGTGACTCTATTCGCTTTCACGGTGGCCATGTTCGGTCCTTTCTTGACCGCGTATTTCGCCCGTTTCGAGCGGCGCAAACTGTTCATCACCATCCTGATCATGTTCGGCCTGGCCAATACCGTGGCAGCGTTTGCGCCGAACATCTGGGTCATGGCCATTGCGCGGCTGATTCCGGCGCTGGGGCTGCCGGTGTTCTGGGCGCTGGCGAGTGAAACTGCTGTGGACATTGTCGGTCCGGACTTCGCCGGCCGCGCCATCGCCAAGATCGGCTTCGGCATCGTCTGTGCCACCGTGTTCGGTATTCCGGTCGGTACGCTGATTTCCGATGCGTTCGGCTGGCGCAGTGCGTTCGGCATTTTGGCGGTGATCGCGTTTGCCAAGGCGTTGCTGCTGTGTGTCTATCTGCCGAAAACCAGTCTGCACCAGCATCAGGTCAGCTTCGCTTCGCAGTTCAAGATCCTGCGCAGTCCGCTGATGCTTGGCCATGTATTGCTGTCGATCCTGGTGTTCAGCGGCATGTTCACCGCTTACACCTATCTGGCGGATATCCTCGAACGTCTGGCCGGCTTCAATGGCACCGTGGTCGGCTGGTGCCTGATGGGCTTTGGCGCGGTCGGCCTGATCGGCAACTCGCTGGGCGGGCGCGCAGTGGATCGCCATCCGCTGATGGCCTCGGTGATGTTCTGCGCGTTCATGATCCCCGGGATGGTGGCGCTGGTGCCCAACATCAATTCGTCACTGGGGCTGGCGGCGGCGATGGGCATCTGGGGCGTGACGCAGGCGGCGCTGTTCCTGGTCAGCCACGTGCGCTTGATGAAAGCGGCGCCTGAAGCGCCTGCCTTCGCCGCCTCGCTGAACATTGCCGGAGCCAACCTCGGGATCGGTCTGGGTGCGATCATTGGCGGTCGGGTGATCGACAGCGCCGGTCTGGGCTTTGTGGGTTTCGCTGCTGCCGGGTTCATCCTGCTGTCGATTTTCCTCGCCATGGTGCTGATGGTGCTCAAGCCGCGCGCCGTCTGCGCGCCGGCTTAAAACTCTGTAAACAGCTCGCGTCGGGCACCTTCGGTAATCGCTTTGATGCCGGGGTGCTTGACCTTGCGCTCCACCGAGATCGCATAGAACGACTCGCTCACCGCATCGGTCTGGCCGATCAACTCGACGCCGTACTGGCGCTTCACCTCATCGGCAATCACGCTCGGCCCGATGAAGATCCCGCTCCCGGACTGGCCGAACGCCTGCATCAAGGCGCTGTCATCGAACTCCCCGACAATCCTCGGCTGAATCTGCTGCTCGGCGAACCAGCGCTGCAAGCGGCTGCGCACGACGGTTTCCGCGCCGGGGATCAGTAACGGCGCACCGTGCAGACTGCGCGGGAAGTCCTGACCGTATTGCGCTGCCAGTTCGGCGGTGGCAAAAAAACTGATCCCGCATTCTCCGAGTTTCTGGCTGTAACCCTTGATGTCCAGATGTGAGGGCATCGGGCTGTCGGAGATCACCAGATCCAGGCGTTGGATCGCCAGATCCGCCAGCAATCGCTCGAGCTTGTCCTCCCGGCAGGTGATGCGCAGCGGTTCGCTCAGTTCCATGGTGGGCGCGATCAGGCGATAGACGATGGATTTGGGTACGACGTCCGCCACGCCGACCCGGAACAGGATCTGCTGTTCGTTGGGTTGGGCGCGCAGCATCAGTTCCAGTTCGCCACCGAGCTGAAACATCTGCTCGGCGTAGGGCAGGGCCTGGCGCCCGGCTTCGGTGAGCTCGAGTTGCCGGCCGACCCGTTGAAACAGTTCGATGCCGTAGGTCTGTTCGAGCAGGGAAATCTGTCCACTGATGGTTTGTGGCGTCAGGTTCAGTTGCTCGCACGCACGCACGATGCTGCCGGTCTTGGCGACCACCCAGAAGTAGTGCAGTTGTCGGTAGTTGAGCATGGCGATCCGTCCGTGAAATACAGTTCGTATAAATCGAAGTATAGCCGCTAAAAATACGAATTTTCCTGAAGTGTTTGTCTCCCTAGAATGCCCAGCCATCGACGGGTGGTCTGCGACCCTGTCTTTTCATTCGAAGGAAACCTCATGAAATACACGATCCCGGCACTGATGTTTACGTCTTTACTGCTTATGGCGGGTTGCGACCAGGCCGAAAAAAGCGCCCAGCAGTTGATGGGCAAGGCCGCCGAGAGCGCCAAACAGGCGATCGACGACACGCACAAAGCCGCTGAGCAAGCGCTCAGCGACGCCACTGGCGGTCTGATCGAGAAAAAAGAAGCCCCGGAAAAAGACGCGGAAAAATCCGAATCTTCCTCCAAGACCATCTAAATCGTCTTACAAGAGTCAGGACTGACCCATGGAATACCTGTTAGAACTCGCTTCCAGCCCGACGGCCTGGATTGCCTTGGCCACACTGGTGGTGATGGAAATCGTGCTCGGCATCGATAACCTGATCTTCATCTCGATCCTGACCAACAAATTGCCCGAGCAGTACCGGCAGAAGGCCCGTCGCCTGGGGATCGGCATGGCGCTGATCATGCGTCTGGCCCTGTTGAGCACCATCGCGTTCATCGTGCAGTTGACCGCGCCGGTCATCGAAATCCTCGGCCAGGCGTTCTCCTGGAAGGACATGATCCTGATCGCCGGTGGCCTGTTCCTGGTGTGGAAAGCGACGACCGAGATCCATCACAGCATGGACCCGGCGCCGGAAGATCCGAAGTCCGCCACGTCGACGGTGACCCTGGGCTTTGCCGCCGCCATCGGGCAGATCCTGATGCTGGACATGGTGTTCTCGATCGACAGCATCATTACAGCGGTCGGCATGACCGAACACTTGCCGATCATGGTGATCGCGGTTGTGGTCTCGGTGCTGGTGATGCTGTTTGCTGCTGATCCGCTGGCCAAGTTCATCAACGACAACCCGACGGTGGTGATGCTGGCCCTGGGCTTCCTGATCATGATCGGCATGACGCTGATCGCCGAAGGCTTCGGCGCCCATGTACCGAAAGGTTATGTGTATGCCGCGATGGCGTTCTCGGCTTCGATTGAAGTGCTGAACATGATGTCGCGCCGCGCCAAGCAGAAGAAACTGACTGCCGAAGCGTAATCGCTGGAAAACCAAAGGCCGCCTGAACTCGCGAGAGTTCAGGCGGCCTTTTTGTTTGAGTCGGTTACAGGAGGTCAGTGCGCGGTAATGTGACGGGCGCTGTGTTCCTCGACTTTCCTGATCGGTGCGGGTTGTGCAGGGTGGTGATGGTGGCGCCGGGAAATCCGCAACACGCCCCACAGCATGGCGGCGGCTACGGCCAGCCAGCCGGCAATCAGCATTACGATGGTCATGGTCAGGCTCATCTGTGCCTCCTCTTTGCCCTGCATCGGGCGCTCACTCTTTTGCGCTTGTCTGGGTGACAGTCTAGTCGCTGGCGTGTTTCAGGCTATTGACCAAAGGTCGGTGGTGACCAATCACTTCGCTCTATGCAGTCGATGCATCTGCCCCTTTGGGCTATACCGCAGCGTTGCGCCGTCCTATGATCCTCGACCAAGCCGGAACACGATGACCGGTAACTGATCAAGAGAGTGACGATGGTGCAGCTATTTTCCCGGATTCGCATGGCGTTGCTGGTGGCCGGTTGCGTGACAGCATTGGTGGGTTGTGCGGGCAGTGTGGCGCCCGAGGTTCAGCGCCTGCCGGAGCGGGTCGAGCTCAGCGGTACCTTCTATCGCGGTGAAGCCAATCAGAGTGGGCCGCAAGTGCTCGCCAGTCTACTGTCGCAACAGGGCATCGTGATTACGCCGGGTCTGTTGGAAAAGCCGCTGCACCTGCCGGGCGCCGAGGACAAGTTGCAGCAGAACATGCAGAACCTTGCCCGCGAATACGGCATGGTGGTTTATCCGCTGGACGCCCGGTTGCCGGCGCTGCTGGCCCAAGTGGCAGCCGGTTATCCGGTGATGGTGCGTTTCAGCGAAGGATCGGCGTTCTGGGCCGGGCCGCGTTACGCGATCCTCTCCGGCTATGACCGGAAAAAGCAGAAGGTTCTGCTGCGCGCCGGGATGAACCGCCGTGAACTGATGAGTTTCAGTTCTTTTGAATCGGCGCTCGAGAAGTCTGGCGGCTGGGCGGTACTGATTCAGAAGCCTTCGCAAATTCCTGTGGCGGTCGATCGACAGCGCTGGCTCAAAGCGGCTGACGAGCTGGCGCAGGCCGGCCAGGAGCGCGAGGCGGCACAGGCCCGCAAGGCACTGGACGCGAAGTGAGGTTCCGTCCGTCTCCTGACGGGCACCCTGGCGCGGGGCTAAGCTCTTATAGGTAACACCCGATGTTTCGGGTGATTACCCGAATGAGAGGTGCGTATGAGTACCGATTCGAGCTTCGATGACCATAAACCGGACAGTGTGCCGACGACGCCGGAACCGGAGGTTGATCCGGTACTGGACCCCGACAGCCCGCTGCGTGATCCGCTGGCTCGCCCCGCCGTCGTGACGCCGGAACATCGGCGCGATCCGAGTGCCGGTGATGGGATTCCCGATGATGACCAGATGCCGCTGCCAAACGATTGAACCAGACGAAAAAAAGCCCCGAATGTTCGGGGCTTTTTCTTGTGTTGCGGATTACTTGGAGGCTTCAACGACGCCGCTGTGGCGAGCCTTGAGGTTCTTCTCGGCCTTGTATTGCTGAGCCACCGCCGGGACGTTGGTGCTTCTGCCGGTTTCCATCCAGCTGCGGATGCGGCTTGCATCGGCAAAGTGGGTGTACTTGCCGAATGCGTCCAGAATCACCAGGGCGACCGGACGGTTACTCATCTTGGTCACGAGCACCAGGCAATGACCGGCGGGGTTGGTGAAGCCGGTCTTGGTGATCTTGATGTCCCAATCGGCTTTGTTGACGAGGTGGTCGGTGTTGCGAAAGCCCAGGGTGTAGTTGGGTTTGCGGAACGCGACGGTTTTTTCCTTGGTGGTGGTGAGTTCGGTGAGGATCGGATGTTTTTGCGCAGCCATCAGCAACTTGCTCAGGTCGCGGGCGGTGGAGACGTTGCGTTCCGACAGGCCGGTCGGTTCGACAAAGTGGGTGCTGGTCATGCCCAGCGCCTTGGCCTTGGCGTTCATCGCCGCGATGAATGCCACATAGCCGCCTGGATAGTGGTGGGCCAGGCTGGCCGCCGCGCGGTTTTCCGAAGACATCAGGGCGATCAGCAGCATCTCTCGGCGCGGCAATTCGCTGCGCAGTTTGACCCGGGAAAACACGCCTTTCATTTCCGGGGTATGGCTGATGTCGACGTCAATCCATTCGTCCATGTTCTGGTGAGCTTCAACCACGACCAAGCCGGTCATCAACTTGCTGACGGAGGCGATCGGCACGATCACGTCCGGATTGCTTGAGTAAATGACTTTGTTGGTCTGCAGATCCATCAGCAGGGCGCTGCCAGAGGCAATCTTCAGTTGCGAGGCGTCTCGGGGGGCAGCGGTGGTTTCGGCGGCGTTGACCGTTGGCGTGAGGAGCGTGCCTGAAAATGCAAAAACCAGGCTCAGGATGGACAGACGAATATTCACGCGGGCGAACTCATGAAGGTTGGAAATGCCGTTATTTGTAACGGACTGTGTCGTAAAACGACGCATTCTAGGAGTATGGCTGAAGATCTGTCGATGGTTGTTTGTGAGGCATGAAAAAGTCGTGAAAAGCCCTGTAAAAATAGGGGTTTCCGGCGAACGGTAAAGGTTTTTTCGAGGATATGAAAAACCCCGCACAGGGCGGGGTTCTCTTGGAGCGGAAAAAGCGCTTAGGCGTGCAGGGTTTCTGCCGCGTACAGCGTGTTTTCCAGCAGGCAGGCACGAGTCATCGGGCCGACGCCGCCCGGTACCGGCGTGATCCAGCCGGCGCGAGGCAGGGCGGTTTCGTACACGACGTCACCGACCAGTTTGCCGTCGTCCTGACGGTTGATGCCGACGTCGATCACGATCGCGCCTTCCTTGATCCACTCGCCCTTGACCAGGCCCGGCTTGCCGGCGGCAACCACCACCAGATCGGCGCGGCCGACGTGGCCGGCCAGGTCCTTGGTGAAGCGGTGGGTCACGGTCACGGTGCAGCCGGCCAGCAGCAGCTCCATGGCCATCGGGCGACCCACGATGTTGGAAGCGCCGACAACCACTGCGTCCATCCCGTACAGATCGACACCAGTGCTTTCCAGCAAGGTCATGATGCCTTTCGGAGTGCAGGGGCGCAGCAGCGGAATGCGCTGAGCCAGGCGACCGACGTTATAAGGATGGAAGCCATCGACGTCCTTGTCCGGGCGGATGCGCTCCAGCAGCTTGGAGGCGTCCAGATGCTCAGGCAGCGGAAGTTGAAGCAGAACGCCGTCGATTGCCGGGTCGTCGTTCAGTCGATCGATCAGATCGGTCAGCGCTTCTTGAGTGGTTTCGGAAGGCAGGTCGTAGGCTTGAGAGAGGAAGCCGACCTCTTCACAGTCTTTACGCTTGTGCGAGACATAAACCTGAGAGGCAGGATCGCTGCCGACCAGGATCACCGCGAGGCCTGGAGTGCGCAAGCCTTGCTCGCGACGTTCGGCTACCCGTTGGGCGATCTGCTGGCGCAGGCTGGCGGCGATTGATTTGCCGTCGATTAGTTGTGCAGTCATTGCGCGTGATTAACCATCGAGAGGGGAAAAAAAGAGAACGCATTCTCGCATGTCAGACGGTGAGGGCAAAGGCGCTTGGTCAGCAAATTCCCCTAAGCCCTTTAATTAAATGAATTTTTTTTAAAAAGGATTTGACGACCTGCAGGTCGCTCTATACTATTCGTCGCACTTGTCGGGCACAGCCTAGCACTGGTTAAGAAGGTCGAGCGAAATCAACGTTTTGCGAGACTGGAAAGCACTTAGTTTGTAGTCCTCCAAGGGTACAGCTAACAAGGCGCCCGTAGCTCAGCTGGATAGAGCATCCGCCTTCTAAGCGGATGGTCGCAGGTTCGAGTCCTGCCGGGTGCGCCATTAGGCAGCATTGGCACAAGTAGCGCGATATGGTGGGCGTAGCTCAGTTGGTAGAGCACGGGATTGTGACTCCCGTTGTCGTGGGTTCGATCCCCATCGTCCACCCCATATTTCGAAAGGCGCCAGATTTAACAGTCTGGCGCCTTTTTTGTTTTACGGTTTCGGGTTTTCGGCGACTGCCGGTTTCGGGTCGCAGGGCAGGGCGCTTCGTCGTATTAATGTTGCTCGATGATGCTGCACTGCCCGCCGACCTTGCTTGCGAGGTCGGCTGTCAGGGAGATGATTCAACCGCCTCTATATATAGAAGAGGTTGGCGCAGAGCCCTGGCTTGATTGGCTGTATTTGCTAACAGGGCGAGGCGCAACCGTTTGTCCCCGCCTTCAATTTGTCTGCTGTTTTCTTACCCGTTTTCAGTAGGGTGACTTCTTGAGTTTGACCCACTAGAATGCATGCCCTTGATTCTTGGGTCGGAAACGGCCGGCTAACGTCTGTGCAACGAGGAATATCCATGCAAGTTTCTGTTGAAAATACTACTGCTCTTGAGCGCCGCATGAGCATCACCGTGCCGGCTGAGCGCATCGAGACTCAGGTCAACAAGCGTCTGCAGCAGACTGCCCAAAAGGCCAAGATTGCTGGCTTCCGTCCAGGCAAAGTGCCAATGAGCGAAATCAAGCGCCGTTTCGGTGCTGATGCGCGTCAGGAAGCAATCGGTGACGTGATCCAGTCCTCCTTCTACGAAGCTGTGGTTGAGCAGAAGCTGAACCCGGCCGGTTCGCCGTCGATCGAGCCTAAGTCGCTCGAAGCTGGCAAGGACCTGGAATACGTAGCCGTATTCGAAGTGTTCCCTGAGTTCACCGTTGCCGGTTTCGAAGGCATCGCCGTTGAGCGTCTGAGCGCTGAAGTGGCTGACGCCGATCTGGACAAGATGCTGGACATCCTGCGCAAGCAGAACACCCGTTTCGAAGTGGCCGAACGCGCTGCCCAGAACGAAGACCAGCTGAACATCGATTTCGTTGGCAAGGTTGACGGCGAAGTGTTCGCTGGCGGTTCCGCCAAGGGCACTCAGCTGGTGCTGGGTTCAGGCCGCATGATCCCTGGCTTCGAAGAAGGCCTGGTCGGCGCTAAAGCCGGCGAAGAGCGCGTTCTGAACCTGACCTTCCCAGAGGACTATCAGAACCTGGACCTGGCTGGCAAAACCGCCGAGTTCACAGTGACCGTCAACACCGTTTCCGAGCCAAAACTGCCAGAGCTGAACGAAGAGTTCTTCGCCCAGTTCGGTATCAAGGAAAGCGGCATCGACGGCTTCCGCACCGAAGTTCGCAAGAACATGGAGCGTGAACTGCGTCAGGCGATCAAATCCAAGGTAAAGAATCAGGTAATGGACGGTCTGCTGGCCACCAACCCGATCGAAGTGCCAAAGGCTCTGCTGTCCAACGAAGTTGACCGTCTGCGCGTGCAGGCTGTTCAACAGTTCGGCGGCAACATCAAGCCTGACCAATTGCCGGCCGAGCTGTTCGAAGAACAAGCCAAGCGCCGCGTTGTCCTGGGTCTGATCGTGGCTGAAGTGGTCAAGCAGTTCGACCTGAAGCCAGACGAAGCCCGCGTTCGCGAAATGATTCAGGAAATGGCTTCGGCTTACCAGGAACCTGAGCAGGTCGTGTCCTGGTACTACAAGAACGAGCAGCAACTGAACGAAGTTCGTTCGGTTGTGCTGGAAGAACAAGTTGTGGATACTGTTCTGCAGAAAGCTAGCGTGACCGACAAATCGGTCTCTTACGAAGAAGCGGTCAAGCCGGTAGAAGCTCCAAAAGCCGACTGATTGTTTTTGCGTTAGAAGCACACACCATAAGCCAGCCTTCGAGCTGGCTTATGCGTATTCAAGACATGACTATTTGGGAGTGACTGCAGAGCATGTTCCGTAATTCCTATATTCAGCAGAACTCTGATATCCAGGCCGCCGGCGGCCTGGTCCCGATGGTTGTCGAGCAATCTGCTCGTGGCGAGCGTGCCTATGACATCTACTCGCGTCTTCTGAAAGAGCGAGTGATCTTTCTGGTGGGTCCGGTAGAAGACTACATGGCCAACCTGATCTGTGCGCAATTGCTGTTCCTTGAAGCGGAAAACCCGGACAAGGACATCCATCTTTATATCAACTCCCCGGGCGGTTCGGTGACAGCGGGCATGTCGATCTACGACACCATGCAGTTCATCAAGCCAAACGTGTCGACCACTTGCATCGGCCAGGCCTGCAGCATGGGCGCATTCCTGCTGACCGCAGGTGCTCCAGGCAAGCGTTTCTGCCTGCCGAACTCGCGAGTGATGATTCACCAGCCGCTGGGCGGTTTCCAGGGTCAGGCGTCGGATATCGAAATTCACGCCAAGGAAATCCTCTTCATCCGCGAACGTCTTAACACGCTGATGGCCAAGCACAGCGGGCGCACTCTGGAAGAAATCGAGCGCGATACCAACCGCGACAACTTCATGAGTGCGGAAGCTGCGAAGGAATATGGCTTGATCGACGAAGTGATCAACCAGCGTCCAGCTTAAAATAAGCAGCTCGAAATAGGCCTGGTCGGCTGGTCCGATCAGCGGCGGGCTTGAAAAAGCCCGCAATAGCCTTCATCTTGTGTTGCAAGCCTATCGGATTTGGATCGAACGAATGACTGACACCCGCAACGGCGAGGACAACGGCAAGCTGCTCTATTGCTCCTTCTGTGGCAAAAGCCAGCATGAAGTGCGCAAATTGATTGCCGGCCCCTCGGTCTTTATCTGCGACGAGTGCGTCGACCTGTGCAATGACATCATCCGTGAGGAGGTGCAGGAAGCACAGGCCGAAAGCAGCGCGCATAAATTGCCTTCGCCTAAAGAAATCAGCGGCATCCTTGATCAGTACGTGATTGGTCAGGAGCGTGCAAAGAAGGTTCTGGCGGTAGCGGTGTACAACCACTACAAGCGTCTGAACCAGCGTGACAAAAAGGCTGACGACGTCGAACTCGGCAAGAGCAACATCCTGCTGATCGGCCCGACAGGCTCCGGTAAAACCCTGCTGGCCGAAACCTTGGCCCGCTTGCTGAACGTTCCGTTCACCATCGCCGACGCAACCACCCTCACCGAGGCGGGTTATGTGGGTGAAGACGTCGAGAACATCATTCAGAAGCTGCTGCAGAAGTGCGATTACGACGTGGAAAAGGCCCAGATGGGCATTGTCTACATCGATGAAATCGACAAGATTTCGCGCAAGTCCGACAACCCGTCGATCACCCGGGACGTTTCCGGTGAAGGCGTGCAGCAGGCCTTGCTCAAGTTGATCGAAGGCACGGTCGCTTCCGTTCCGCCGCAAGGTGGCCGCAAGCATCCGCAGCAGGAATTCCTGCAGGTCGACACCCGTAACATCCTGTTCATCTGCGGTGGTGCGTTCTCCGGTCTGGAGAAAGTGATTCAAAACCGTTCCACCAAAGGTGGCATCGGTTTCAACGCAGAAGTGCGCAGCAAGGAAGAAGGCAAGAAAGTCGGTGAATCCCTGCGTGAAGTCGAGCCTGACGATCTGGTCAAGTTCGGTCTGATCCCGGAATTCGTCGGTCGTCTGCCGGTCCTGGCGACGCTGGACGAGCTGGACGAGGCTGCGTTGATGCAGATCCTCACCGAGCCGAAAAATGCCCTGACCAAACAGTACGCCAAGCTGTTCGAGATGGAAGGCGTGGATCTGGAATTCCGTTCCGACGCGCTGAAATCGGTCGCCAAGCGTGCCCTGGAACGTAAAACCGGTGCCCGTGGCCTGCGTTCGATTCTCGAAGGTGTGCTGCTCGACACGATGTATGAAATCCCCTCGCAGTCCGAGGTGAGCAAAGTCGTGATCGATGAAAGCGTGATCGAAGGCAAGTCCAAGCCACTGTATATCTATGAAAACAGTGAGCCGGCTGCCAAGGCAGCGCCGGACGCTTAAGCGTCCAGTCTGCTGGAATAAGGAAGGGGCCTTCGGGCCTCTTTTTTTTTAAGAAATTTTAACGTCCTCATAGCGCTTGTTTTTTTTGGAAGCAGCCCCCATCTTGGTTTCAAGCTTAATTCCATCTGATTACGGCCATATGGCCGCCGTAGAGGCGAAATCATGAAGACCACCATCGAATTGCCTCTCCTGCCATTGCGTGATGTCGTTGTGTATCCGCACATGGTTATCCCGCTGTTCGTGGGGCGCGAGAAATCCATCGAAGCCCTCGAGGCCGCGATGACGGGCGACAAGCAGATCCTGCTGCTGGCCCAGAGAAACCCGGCTGACGACGATCCCGGAGAAGACGCTCTGTATCGCGTTGGCACCATTGCCACCGTTCTGCAGCTGCTCAAGCTGCCTGACGGCACCGTCAAGGTTCTGGTCGAGGGCGAGCAGCGTGGCGCTGTCGAGCGTTTCAGCGAAGTCGACGGCCACTGCCGTGCCGAAGTGTCGCTGATCGACGAGGTCGACGCCGCCGAGCGCGAGTCCGAAGTGTTCGTGCGCACGCTGCTGTCGCAGTTCGAACAATATGTGCAGCTGGGCAAGAAAGTCCCGGCTGAAGTCCTGTCGTCGCTCAACAGCATCGATGAGCCTGGCCGCCTGGTGGACACCATGGCTGCACACATGGCGCTGAAGATCGAGCAGAAGCAGGAAATCCTCGAAATCATCGACCTGCCGGCTCGTGTCGAGCACGTTCTGGCCCTGCTGGATGCCGAAATCGATCTGCTGCAAGTCGAAAAACGCATCCGCGGTCGCGTCAAGAAGCAAATGGAGCGCAGTCAGCGCGAGTACTATCTGAATGAGCAGATGAAGGCCATTCAGAAAGAGCTCGGCGACAGCGACGAAGGCCACAACGAAATCGAAGACCTGAAAAAGCGTATCGATGCCGCTGGTCTGCCGAAAGATGCGCTGGCCAAGGCCACTGCGGAGCTGAACAAGCTCAAGCAGATGTCGCCGATGTCGGCTGAAGCCACCGTCGTGCGTTCCTACATCGACTGGCTGGTGCAGGTGCCGTGGAAGGCTCAGAGCAAGGTGCGTCTGGACCTGGCCCGTGCCGAAGACATTCTCGACGCCGATCACTACGGCCTCGAAGAGGTCAAGGAACGCATCCTTGAATACCTCGCCGTGCAGAAGCGCGTGAAGAAGATTCGTGGCCCGGTGTTGTGCCTGGTCGGTCCTCCGGGCGTGGGTAAAACCTCGCTGGCTGAGTCGATTGCCCATGCCACCAACCGCAAATTCGTGCGCATGGCCCTCGGTGGCGTGCGTGACGAAGCGGAAATCCGTGGTCACCGTCGGACTTACATCGGTTCGATGCCAGGAAGATTGATTCAAAAGATGACAAAGGTGGGCGTCCGCAACCCGCTGTTCCTGCTCGATGAAATCGACAAGATGGGCAGCGACATGCGTGGCGATCCGGCGTCGGCGTTACTGGAAGTGCTCGATCCGGAGCAGAACCACAACTTCAACGATCACTATCTGGAAGTCGATTACGACCTGTCGGATGTGATGTTCCTGTGCACCTCGAACTCGATGAACATTCCTCCGGCGCTGCTGGACCGGATGGAAGTGATCCGTCTGCCAGGCTACACCGAAGACGAAAAGATCAACATCGCCGTCAAGTACCTGTCGCCAAAGCAGATTGCCGCCAACGGCCTGAAGAAAGGCGAGCTGGAATTCGACGAAGAAGCGATCCGCGACATCATCCGTTACTACACCCGTGAAGCGGGTGTGCGTGGCCTTGAGCGGCAGATTGCCAAGGTCTGCCGCAAGGCGGTCAAAGAGCATGCACTGGAAAAACGCTTTTCGGTGAAAGTGACAGCTGACCTGTTGGAGCACTTCCTCGGTGTCCGCAAATTCCGCTACGGTCTGGCCGAGCAGCAGGATCAGATCGGTCAGGTGACTGGCCTGGCCTGGACTCAGGTCGGCGGTGAATTGCTCACCATCGAAGCGGCCGTCGTGCCGGGTAAAGGGCAGTTGATCAAGACCGGTTCGCTGGGTGACGTAATGGTCGAATCGATCACTGCGGCCCTGACCGTGGTGCGCAGTCGTGCCAAGAGCCTGGGCATTCCCCTGGACTTCCACGAGAAGCGCGACACCCACATTCACATGCCGGAAGGTGCTACGCCGAAAGACGGTCCTAGTGCCGGTGTAGGCATGTGTACTGCGCTGGTGTCGGCTTTGACGGGTATTCCTGTGCGCGCCGATGTCGCGATGACCGGCGAGATCACCCTGCGTGGTCAAGTCCTCGCCATTGGCGGTCTGAAGGAAAAACTGCTGGCCGCGCACCGTGGTGGAATCAAGGTTGTGATTATTCCGGAAGAGAACGTGCGTGATCTGAAGGAGATTCCTGACAATATCAAGCAGGATCTGCAGATCAAACCGGTTAAATGGATTGACGAGGTCCTGCAAATTGCGCTGCAATACGCGCCGGAGCCCTTGCCGGATGTGGCTCCGGAGATAGTTGCCAAGGACGAAAAACGTGAGTCTGACTCTAAGGAAAGAATTAGCACGCATTAATACGCTTTTGCCTGGGGGGCTTCCTTGACAGCTTTTTAGAGCCCTTGTTATAAAGCGGCTCTTAAGTGTCTGTAGGCCATTCAGCACTCGTTTTTGCTTTCACCAAAAAACTTAGAATCATACTCAAATAGATATAAGGGGACTTAGAGTGAACAAGTCGGAACTGATTGATGCTATCGCTGCATCCGCTGATATCCCGAAAGCTGCTGCTGGCCGTGCGCTGGACGCTGTAATCGAATCCGTCACTGGCGCTCTCAAGGCTGGCGACTCTGTAGTTCTGGTTGGTTTCGGTACTTTCTCCGTAACTGATCGTCCAGCTCGCGTTGGTCGTAACCCGCAGACCGGCAAGACTCTGGAAATCGCTGCTGCCAAAAAGCCAGGTTTCAAAGCCGGTAAAGCCCTGAAAGAAGCCGTCAACTAAGTTTGATTCAGGTTTTTACCCATCCGGGTCGGGGTCATGCCTGACTTGGCAGCGGAGCGGTAGAGCAGGCATTTTGGAATAATTGTCTGCTACGCCGGGATCGAGGGTTCGAGCCCTGTCCGCTCCGCCAGTTACGAGAAGGCGCATCCTCGGATGCGCCTTTCTTCTATCCGGATTCTACCCACGCTCCACGGTTGCCTAATTTTTGAAGTTCAACCGTTTCTGGGGGACGCATGCTGCAGAATATCAGGGACAATTCACAAGGCTGGATTGCCAAGACCATTATCGGAGTCATCGTTGCACTGATGGCTCTGACCGGTTTCGACGCCATTTTCAAGGCCACGACTCACACCAACGAGGCGGCCAAGGTCAACGGTGAAGAAATCAGCCAGAACGAGCTGAGTCAGGCCGTTGACATGCAACGCCGTCAGCTGATGCAACAGCTGGGCAAGGACTTCGATGCTTCCTTGCTCGACGAAAAAATGCTGCGCGAATCGGCCCTCAAGGGTCTCATCGATCGCAAACTGCTGCTGCAAGGCGCAGAAAAGTCGAAGTTCGCTTTCTCCGAAGCGGCCCTGGACCAAGTGATCCTGCAAACACCTGAATTCCAGGTTGACGGCAAGTTCAGTTCCGACCGTTTCGACCAGGTGATCCGTCAACTGGGTTACAGCCGTATGCAATTCCGCCAGATGCTGGCTCAGGAAATGCTGATCGGCCAACTGCGCGCCGGTGTGGCGGGCAGCGGTTTCGTGACTGACGCTCAAGTGCTGGCGTTCGCCCGTCTGGAAAAACAGACTCGTGATTTCGCCTCGCTGAACATCAAGGCTGACCCGGCCGCCGTGAAGCTGACCGACGATGAGGTCAAGGCTTACTACGACGAGCACGCCAAGGAGTTCATGACCCCTGATCAGGTGGTCATCGATTACCTCGAGCTGAAGAAGGCTTCGTTCTTCGACCAGGTCGCCGTCAAGGACGAAGACCTGCAGGCGGCGTATCAGAAAGAGATCGCCAACCTGTCGGAACAGCGTCGTGCGGCACACATTCTGATCGAAGTGAACGACAAGACCACCGAGGCTCAGGCCAAGGCGAAGATCGAAGACATTCAGGCGCGCCTGGCCAAGGGCGAGAAGTTCGAAGCGCTGGCCAAGGAGTTCTCGCAGGATCCGGGTTCGGCCAACAATGGTGGCGACCTGGGTTATGCCGGTCCAGGCGTTTACGATCCGGCTTTCGAAAAAGCCCTGTATTCGTTGAACAAGGATCAAGTGTCCGAGCCGGTTCGCACCGACTTCGGTTTCCACCTGATCAAGCTGCTGGGCGTCGAAGCACCGGAAGTTCCGACTTTCGCCAGCCTGAAAGACAAGTTGACCCGCGAGCTGAAAACCCAGCAAGTCGAGCAGCGTTTCGTCGAGGCGACCAAGCAACTGGAAGACTCTTCCTTCGAAGCGTCTGACCTGGCTCAGCCGGCGCAGGATCTGAAACTGACCGTGCACACCTCCAAGCCGTTCGGCCGTGAAGGTGGCGAAGGTGTTGCAGCCAACCGCGCTGTGGTGACTGCCGCATTCAGCACCGAAGTACTGGATGAGGGTGCCAACAGCACCGCCATCGAACTGGATCCGGAAACCGTGATCGTGCTGCGTGCCAAGGAACACCTCAAGCCTGCGCAACTGCCGCTGGAAGCCGTGGCGACTGCCATTCGCACCCAGTTGGCCAAAGAGCACGCCAGCGCTGCAGCCAAGACCAAGGCAGAGCAACTGATCGCCGGTCTGCGTGATGGCAAGACTCCGCTGGACAAGGCAATCGACGGTCAGAACTGGAAAGTGACTCAGGCCGCAACCCGAGCCCAGGAAGGTGTTGACCCTGCCGTGCTGCAAGCACTGTTCCGCATGCCGAAACCGGCAGGCAAGGACAAGCCGACTTTCAGCAGCGTGACACTGCCTGATGGCAGCCTGACCATCGTGCGCCTGAACGCTGTGAACGAAGCCGCTGCGCCGACCGATGAAGAGAAAGCGCAATACCGTCGCTTCCTCGCCTCGCGTGAAGGTCAGCAAGACTTCGCGGCGTACCGCAAGCAGTTGGAAAGCGAAGCGGACATCAAGCGTTTCTGATGTCTGATTGAGCGAAAAAAAAGAGCCCCGGATGAACATTCGGGGCTTTTTTTTGCCTATCAATCACTGGGTGACAGGATTTTCATCGAGCATTGGCCGGTTTGCCTTTTTCCCTGCACCCATGACCGGTAGAGTTGTAACTGTTTTAAGACACTAATCCGTACGCCGCGGGGCAGCGATATGTTGCACAATACGCCCCGGACCGTTTTTCCCTCAGGATGTTTAATGTTGAATTCTATTCCCGTGCGTTTCATCGGGTTGGCGTTGTTGCTGACCGCCGCTGCCGGCTGCTCCAAGGACAAGCCTATCTACGAGCATGAGAACTTCGACGATTCCGGCACCTTTTCGCGCAATTACCCGGTCACCGACACCGCCAGTTGCGAAGCGGCCCGCCGGGCGTTGCTCAGCCAGGGCTACATCATCACCAGCAGCGACCCGAAACTGGTCAGCGGACACAAGAGCTTCCAGCAGACCGGTGAAACCCACCTGGAGATCAGCTTCAACGTCGTGTGTGCCGATGATGGCAGCGCCGGGCATCATGCCACCGTGTTTGCCAACGCCTTGCAGGACCGCTACGCGCTGAAGAAGACCAACAACTCGGCCAGCCTGGGTGTTGGCGTGTTGGGCTCGGTGTCGATGCCGATCGGTTCCTCTGACGACTCGATGGTCAAGGTGGCCAGCGAAACCGTGTCCTCGCAGAAATTCTACGAGCGCTTCTTCACCCTGGTTGAGTTGTTCCTGCCGGCGGATGCGAAGAAAGCTGCGCACATCACCGAGAAGCCGAAGGCCGATCTGGGCGTGCCGGAACCCAAGGCTGCCCCGGCCCCATTGGCTCCGACGCCAGCGGCTGAACCGACTCCGGCCCCAGCCCCGGCCGCCGCACCTGCTGCGACCCCGGCCCCCACAGAGCCGACTCCGGTCAGTTCGGAGCCGGTCGTTCCACCTGCTGAAGCGGCACCGATCACCCCCGCGCCGGGTTCGGAGCTGGTTCCAGCAACCGCGCCGGCACCGGAGGTCATCACACCTCCGGCCAATCCGACGGATCTGCCGCCGCCGTCCGAGCCGATCCCGGCAATGCCAACCGGGCATTGATTGGTTGCGGGAGCGATGCAACGTCGCTCCCGCTTCGATTCATGTGTGATCTGAAATCCCGCCTCACACATTCTGAAAATATCCCCGCGATAAATCCCTGACCGCCTGCTACGTTTATTTCATGAAGGTCGCGTTTCATTTTTCCTTCATACGGGCACTTTATGCTCGAGGCACTGGTCATTTGCTCCAGGCCATTTCAGCAAAGCAGTTAGGGGGATTACACGATGGATGACTATCAAGAAGAACTGCTCGAATTCCAGGCCTACGAACTGGATTCACCGGAGCCTGCGGAAGACGCCACCGAGCTCTGACGCTTCAGCCTGTTTTGCGGTGACTGCGGCGGAACTCGCCCGGTGTCTGGCCGTTCCAGCGCTTGAAGGCGCGCTGGAAAGCTTCGGCCGAGGCAAACCCGAGCAAGTAGGCGATTTCACCGAATGCCAGTTCGGTGTCGCGTATATAGGTCATCGCCAGGTCACGGCGAGTGTCATTGAGGATCGCGCGAAACTGCGTGCCTTCTTCGGCCAGTTTGCGCCGTAGTGTCCACGTTGGCAGCTTCAGGCGCGCCGCGACTTCTTCCAGGTCCGGTTCGCGACCACCATTGAGCAACGGCCCGAGCAATTGCGTGATGCGTTCACGCAGGCTGCGGGTTCGCGTCAATTGTTCCAGTTCCCGTTCACACAGTTGCAGCAGATGTTTCCAGGTGCTGGGGCAATGCTCCGGGTTGCGTGTGGCCAGGCTGGAGAGGCCAAGGCGCAGTTGATTGTGTTCGGCACCGAACTGGATCGGGCACTCGCCAAGCACGGCGTAGGCGTCGCGATAATCCGGGGTGTCGAATTCGATCTCGATCCGTTCGGCGCGCAGCGGTTCGGGGCTGACACTGGACAACTGATGCAGCCAGCCGGCGATGATTGAATCCACCACAAAACGGTTGTAGTTGTTGTACGGGCTGATCGAATAGAAACGCAGCCACGCGCCGCTGGCATCCTCGTGGAAACTCGACTGACCGCGATAATTGGAACCGTACAACGGTTCGAAGCGCGTCAGGCAGCGGGCGGCTTCGCGCACGGTGGGTGCCTGCGCTGCGGTGACGCCGGCCAGTCCCGCCTGGCTCAGACGACTGAGCTGACCCATGCGCAAGCCAAGGGCCGGATCGCCGGTCAATTGGATCGCGCCATGACCCAGGCGCATGTAGCGCGGGATCGACAGGCGTGCCCCGGCTTCGGCCAGCCGGGCGGCGTCGAGGCCGTATTGCTCGAGCAGCGGTTGCGGATCGGCGTCATGGCTGCGCACGGCATCGGCGAGGCTATGAACGAAGCCCACTGACAGATCCCCGAGGCGCATCGGCAGCGGCTTCATGCTTTACAACCAGAGGTTCAGCAAGCGCGCGCCACGGGCTTCGCCGTCGGCGAACTGCTGGCCGTTGCTGCTGAGGAAGCTCTGCCCGGAACTCGGTTTGTCCCAGAACTGCCCGCGCAGGAACACGCTCATGCCGGCAATCGCCCGGCTGCCCGGCGGTTGTGCCGTCAGGGTCAAGCGGTGCCAGGCCTGGCCTTCGCTGATTTCTCCCGGTTTGAGGCTGACAGAATCTGGCACGTTCAAGCCTCTGTAACCTTGCCATGGCTGATCCCACACACCATGACCGATGACGAACGCGGGCACCGCGATCAGTTGCGCGCCTTGTTCATCGAGCTTGCGATAGTTGTCCGGATACCAGCTGTCATTGCCGATCAACACACCGAGGCGTCCGGCCGGGGTTTCGATCACATTGATTCGGGAGACATCGGTGGACGGCGGCGTGTCGTCCTGATCGAAGATCGGGCGCATCTGCCGCTGTGGCTGGCCAAGCGGTGCACCGTCACGACCGAACACCACGCTGGTGTTGTACAGCGCGCCACTACCGGTCTTGAGTCGGCCGTCGATGATGTTCGGTTCGGGCAACACGATCGAACCGGCAACCAGGGTGATGTGGAATTCCTTGGCCAGACCGCCGAACAGCAGTTGATAGTCCTTGGCCATGTCTCTGGATTTCATCCGCAAGTGGGCGTCATCCAGACGGCTGCTGCCCTTGGCGGTGAGCCAGGCGCGGGCGAACCGCAACGGGTTGCTGGCGGCCAGCCAGTTCATCGCCTCGGCGAGGGTAGGGGCCTGGTACAGCTCGTCCTTCTCGCCGCTGATCATCAGCCAGGTGCCGACATGTTCGGGCAGCACCACGATGGTTTTTTCATTGAGCAAACCCTGATTCTGCGCCTGCTGCAAATAAGCCGCGAGTTTGCGATGCAGGCGTTCCGGGGTTTGGTAGTCGGTGGGGAACAGTTCCGGCTGAATCCCCAGCAGGTTGCCACGATCGGCGCGGGTGCCCTGATCGACCGCCAGTTTGATCCGCAAGTCCGACAGGTAATGACCGGCCGGGCGGTCAGCCGCCCACATGGCGTAGAAGGTGAGCGCGGCGACGAGCGCCATGGAGAAGGTCAGGTACAGAAGTTTGCGCATGAAATCCAACAACAGCCGGGTACAGGGTGTGCGACTAGGGTAGGGCCCATACCTGCGCTTGCCAAGGGGCGCTGCGCATTTGGATCAATAACTTGTCAGTTACGGTCATTGAGTGACAGCGATGCGACTCTTAGGCTGTCGAACATGACTGACGGGGGACGCAGAGCTCCCGCATTTTCCGTGATCGCTCGCTGTGGAGTTACCGATGACCGCCACTTACCCGCACCTGCTGGCCCCGCTGGACCTGGGATTCACCACGCTGCGCAACCGCACCCTGATGGGATCGATGCACACCGGCCTTGAAGAGAAGCCGGGTGGATTCGAACGCATGGCAGCGTATTTCGCCGAGCGTGCCCGTGGCGGCGTCGGCCTGATGGTGACCGGCGGTATCGGTCCGAACGACGAGGGCGGCGTGTACTCCGGCGCGGCCAAGCTGACCACCGAGGAAGAAGCGCTCAAGCACCGTATCGTGACGCGTGCCGTGCACGAGGCGGGCGGCAAGATCTGCATGCAGATCCTCCACGCCGGCCGTTATGCCTACAGCCCGAAACAGGTCGCGCCGAGTGCGATCCAGGCACCGATCAACCCGTTCAAGCCCAAAGAGCTGGACGAGGAAGGCATCGAGAAGCAGATCAGCGATTTCGTCACTTGCTCGGTACTGGCCCAGACCGCCGAATACGACGGCGTGGAAATCATGGGTTCCGAAGGCTACTTCATCAACCAGTTCCTCGCGGCCCATACCAACCACCGTACCGACCGTTGGGGCGGCAGCTACGAAAATCGCATGCGTCTGCCGGTGGAAATCGTTCGCCGCGTACGCGAAGCGGTCGGCCCGAACTTCATCATCATCTTCCGTCTGTCGATGCTCGATCTGGTGGAAGGCGGCAGCACCTGGGAAGAAATCGTCACCCTGGCCAAAGCCATCGAGCAGGCCGGTGCGACCCTCATCAACACCGGCATCGGCTGGCACGAAGCACGGATTCCGACCATTGCTACCAAAGTGCCGCGTGCGGCATTCAGCAAGGTCACGGCCAAGCTGCGTGGCTCGGTGAGCATTCCGCTGATCACCACCAACCGCATCAACACTCCGGAAGTCGCCGAGCAGATCCTCGCCGAAGGCGATGCCGACATGGTCTCGATGGCGCGGCCATTCCTTGCCGACCCGGACTTCGTCAACAAGGCCGCCGCCGGCCGTGCCGACGAAATCAACACTTGCATCGGCTGCAATCAGGCCTGCCTCGATCACACCTTTGGCGGCAAGCTCACCAGTTGCCTGGTGAACCCGCGCGCCTGCCACGAGACCGAACTCAACTACCTGCCGGTCAAGCAGATCAAGAAGATCGCCGTGGTCGGTGCCGGCCCTGCCGGTCTGTCCGCTGCCACTGTCGCCGCTGAGCGTGGGCATCAAGTGACGCTGTTCGATTCGGCCAGCGAGATCGGTGGCCAGTTCAACGTCGCAAAACGCGTACCGGGCAAGGAAGAGTTCTACGAAACCCTGCGTTACTTCAAACGCAAATTGCAGACCACGAATGTCGAGGTGTGCCTGAACACTCGCGTCGACGTGGCAAAACTGGTCGAGGGCGGTTACGACGAAGTCATCCTGGCGACCGGTATTGCACCGCGTCTGCCGGCGATTCCGGGTGTCGAGAATGCCAAAGTGCTGAGCTATCTGGATGTGCTGCTCGAGCGCAAACCGGTCGGCAAGCGTGTAGCGGTGATCGGCGCCGGCGGTATCGGTTTCGACGTCTCGGAATTCCTCGTCCATGAAGGTGTGGCCACCAGTCAGGATCGCGCCGCGTTCTGGAAAGAGTGGGGCATCGACACGAATCTGGAAGCCCGTGGTGGCGTGGCCGGGATCAAGGCTGCACCGCACGCGCCGGCGCGTGACGTGTTCCTGCTGCAACGCAAGAAGTCCAAGGTCGGCGACGGTCTGGGCAAGACCACCGGCTGGATTCACCGTACCGGTCTGAAGAACAAGCAGGTACAGATGCTCAACAGCGTCGAATACCTGAAGATCGACGACGAAGGCCTGCACATCCGCATCGGCGAAACCGGCGAGCCGCAAGTGCTGCCGGTGGACAACATCGTCATTTGCGCAGGTCAGGATCCACTGCGCGAGCTGCACGACGGTCTGGTGGCAGCCGGGCAGAACGTGCACCTGATCGGCGGCGCCGATGTGGCGGCCGAGCTGGATGCCAAACGTGCGATCAATCAGGGTTCGCGTCTGGCCGCCGAGCTGTAACGCTGCAACCAGGTCCAGCGTGCCAGCGACCATCGCGAGCAAGCTCGCTCCCACAGGTTTTGCGTCGTTCACAGATGTTGTGAGCTGCACAAAGCCATGTGGGAGCGAGCTTGCTCGCGATGGCGTCTTTAGAGCCACTACAATGCTGGCTTTATTTAGATTGATAATTCGCCAATGCTTCTTCCCCCCGCTGACTGGCTACCTCAAGCCCCTTTCGAACCCCTTCATCTGGACTGGCTCACCGCCGCCGGCATTGAAGTCGCGATCCTGCGTCTGGACCGGATCGACCCGCTGATCAGCGGCAACAAGTGGTTCAAACTCGTCGAACATCTCAAAACCGCCCACCGTGCGGGCGCCGAAGGCATCATCAGTCTCGGCGGTGCGCACTCCAATCATCTGCATGCGCTGGCTGCTGCGGGCAAGCGCCTGGGATTCTCAACGGTCGGGCTATTGCGCGGGCATCCGCAGGACACGCCGACGGTCAGGGATCTGCAGGATTTCGGCATGCAACTGCACTGGCTCGGTTATGGCGGTTATCGGGCGCGGCACGAGCCGGGGTTCTGGCAACCGTGGCGGGCGCAGTATCCGACGCTGCATCCAGTGCCTGAAGGTGGCGGCGGGTTGCCGGGGGCGCAGGGTTGCGCGGCGCTGAAGGATCAAGTCAGTGAACAACTCGGCAAGCTCGGCTGGGACGACTATCACGGTTGGTGGCTGGCTTGCGGCACTGGCACGACGCTCGCTGGATTGGTGCTGGCGGAGAACGGTCAACACCCGGTTTACGGCGCAATGGCCGTACCCGACGATCACGGCGTCGCGGCCAATGTCGAGGCGATTGTCGGCGATACCGGAGGCTACGAGTTGATCGACGCCAGCCGTGGCGGCTTCGCCAAGGTCGATGCGACGTTGCTTGAGTTCATCGCACAGGCTGAACAGGCCAGCGGCATTCCCCTCGAACCGCTGTACACCGGCAAGGCTTTGCTTGCGCTCAAACAGCAGATCGAGGCGGGCCGCTTTGCCCGTGGAACGCGACTGATCTTCGTCCACACCGGCGGCTTGCAGGGCCGAAGAGGATTCGACGGCTAACCCTGGTTGCGCTTGGGCATCATCCGCAGCAGGGTGTTGTCGCCCACCACGTAATGGTGATACAGCCCGGCCAGCGCATGCAGACCGATCAGCCAGTAGCCAATCGTGCTGATCAGTACGTGCCAGTGTTCAACCTGTTTGGCGAAGGCCTTGTCTTCACTCACCAGCAACGGCAGGTCGAAACCGTAGAACATCACCTGATGGCCCTCGGCGCTGGTGATCAGCCAACCGAGGATCGGCATGCTGATCATGAACAGGTACAAGGCCCAGTGCATCAGCCGGGCCAGCATGGTCTGCCACTGCGGTGAAGCTGGGAAGATTTTCGGCGCCGGGCCGATGCTGCGGGCCAGCAGGCGAAACCACACCAGCACGAACACGGTCAGGCCGAGCATGTAATGCACTTCGCGGATCAGCGAGCGGCCACCACTGCCCTTGGGAAAGATGCCTCGCAATTCCATGCTGGCATACACCAGCACCAACAACACCAGCATCAACCAGTGCAACAGGACTGACACAGTGCTGTAGCGTGATTCGGAACTTGTCCACGGCATACGGTATTTCCTCACGGATCAGGGTCGAAACGTGCCGTTCTTGAGCGACGGCATGCTTTAACTGTAATCCGCTTTGGCCGATTTGCGCGTGTCTAAAAACTCTTTCATTGCGTGAAATCAGGGGTTTGCCCATAAAAAAACGCCAATGTCGTGCTGACACTGGCGTTTTTGTTTGCTGCAGGCTGCGTAATCAGCTGCTTTGCGGCATTTCACCGTTGGCCAGGCGCTTGTTGATGTCAGCGATCACTTCCGGCAGATCGCTGATGGTGTCGATCATGTAGTGCGGACGCGAACCTTCGAACAGCGCGTGAATGCGCTTGCGTTCGCTGGCCAGGGCGTCGCTGCCCAGTGCGCGGTAGCCTTCGTAATCCAGGCCCAGCGCGTTACCGGAGCAGATCAGCGCCACGGTCCACATCCCGGCGCGACGACCTTCGAGAATCCCCGGCACGGTGTCGTCGATTTTCACGCAGGCGGCGACATCGTCGATGCCCAGCGCAATCACATTGGCCAGAGCCTGGGCCGGCCATGGGCGGCCGTTCGGCACTTCGTCGGTGGCAACCACGTGGTCGGCGACGTAGCCGTTGGTGGCGGCCAGTGCCACGACCTTGTCCATCACTTGCTTCGGATAACCGGAGCAGGAGCCGATCTTGATTCCTTGCTGACGCAGGTTGGCGATGGTCTCCAGTGCGCCGGGAATCAGCGCCGAGTGCTCGGCGATTTTCTCGATCTGCAGCGGCATGAAACGGTTGTAGATTGCGGTGACGTCATCGTCGGTCGGAGTGCGACCGAACGCCTTGCGATAGCGCTCGGCAACCTGCGGCTGATCGCACAGGGTACGGATGTGATCCCACTTGCCCATGCCCATCGGGCCACGGGCCTCTTCGATGGAGACCTGGACATCGAATTCGGCGAAGGCTTCGACGAAGATCTGGGTCGGTGCGAAAGAACCGAAGTCGACCACGGTGCCGGCCCAGTCGAGGATGGCGGCTTGCAGCTGGGTTGGGTTGTTGTAGTTCATGTTGGTCAGAATCCTGTGTGGGCAAGGCAATTCAAATGAGAGAGCGGGTCGGTTGAATCAGATGTCGAGCACTTCCATCTCGCGCAGCACTTCACCCACCGCCGCGACGGCTTCGCGCATCTGCTCCGGGGTGACGTGGCCGATGCAGCCGACGCGGAAGGTTTCGACCTGGGTCAGCTTGCCGGGGTAGAGGATGTAACCCTTGGCCTTGACCCGTTCGTAGAAGTCCTTGAACTGATAGCGCGGATCTTTCGGTGCGTGAAAGGTCGCGATGATCGGCGCCTGAATCGCGGCGGGCAGGAAGCTGCGCAAGCCGAGTTTGCCCATCTCCTCCATCAGCGCCTGGCAGTTGGCGGCGTAACGCGCATGCCGTGCCGGCAAGCCACCTTCCTCGTTGTATTGCAGCAGCGCTTCGTGCAGCGCCGCGACCACGTGGGTCGGCGGTGTGAAGCGCCACTGGCCGGTCTTCATCATGTAGTTGTGCTGATCGAACAGGTCCATCGCCAGCGAATGGGAGTTGCCGGCGGCAGCGGCCAAAGATTCCTTGCGGGCAAACACGAAGCCCATGCCTGGCACGCCTTCCAGGCATTTGCCGGAAGCGGCGATCAGCGCATCGAACGGGACTTGCTGTGCATCCACCGGCAACGCGCCAAAGGAGCTCATGGCATCGATGATCAGGCGTTTACCGTGTTGCTCGACGACCTGGGCGATTTCCGGCAGCGGATTGAGGATGCCGGTGCTGGTTTCGCAGTGGATCAGCGCGACGTGGGTAATGTCGCCGTCGGCGCGCAGCAGGCGGTCGACGTCGGCGGCGGTGGTCGGTTCGTCTTCAGCGGTTTCAAAGGTGCTGAACGAGCGGCCCAGTACTTCGCAGATTTTCGCCAGACGCTTGCCGTAGGCGCCGTTGATCAGCACCAGTACCTTGCCGTCGCGGGGCACGAGGGTGCCGATCGCGGCTTCGACGGCGAAGGTGCCGCTGCCCTGCAACGGTACGCAGTGGTGAGTGGCGGCGCCGTTGATGATGGCCAGCAGTTGTTCGCACAGGCTGGCGGTCAGCTGATTGAAGCGGTCATCCCATGATCCCCAGTCGACCATCATCGCCTGGCGGGTGCGGGCCGAGGTGGTCAACGGGCCGGGAGTGAGCAGGATGGGTGCGGCAGTACTCATTCGTGTGTCCTCGCGATAGCGCTGTGGGATGAAGCTACGGGGCATACGTTGCAATTCGGCGGATCATCAATCAAATTGTTTGTTGTTATGCCAGCCATCAGTGAGGGTTATCCATGAACCTGTTCCAGCTCCGCGCTTTCGATGCCGTGGCCCGGGAAGGCAGCTTCACCCGTGCCGCCGCACGCTTGTTCATCAGCCAGCCGGCGGTCACCGGGCACATCAAGGCGCTGGAGGAGCATTACCAGATCACGCTGTTGCGACGGACGGCACGCCGGGTCGAGTTGACGGAGGAGGGCACCAAACTGGCGGCGATCACCCGGGCGATGTTCGGCATGGCCGAAGAGGCCCAGGCACTGCTTGAAGCCAACCGGCAGTTGCTCACCGGGCGACTTGAGGTGGCGGCGGACGGTCCGCACATGGTCATGCCGATGCTCGCCAGCCTGCGGGCGCGGTATCCGGGGATCACGGTGAATTTGCGGTTGGGCAATGCCCAGGAAACCCTGGCGGCGTTGTTGTCCGAGCACGCTGACGTGGCGGTGTTGACCGAAGTCGAGCCGCGCAAGGGCCTGCACCTGCAAGCGCTGAGCGAATCGCGGATCTGCGCACTGGTGCCGGCCGGGCATCCGTGGGCGACACGCAGTGGCGAAGTCAGGCTCAAGGAGCTGGATCAGGTAATCATGGTCTTGCGCGAGCCGAGCTCGATTACCCGGCGCACCTTCGATCAGGCCTGCGCTCAGGCGTCGGTCAACCCACGGGTGTTGCTGGAGCTGGACAGCCGTGAGGCGGTGACGGAAGCGGTGGCGGCTGAACTGGGGGTTGGCGTGGTGTCATCGGTGGAGGTCAGCCACGATCCCCGCGTTGTCGCGATTCCTATTGCGGGGGAAGGGTTGGTGAACCGGCACATGATCGGCTGCGTGGAGCGGCGGCGGGAGTTGCGCTTGATTCAGGCCTTTTTCGGATTGGCACCGGTCTGAACGAGGCTTTCGCGCACCATCTCGAGAAACGTCGCCACCACCCGCCGCGAACTCTGCTCCCGCAGGCACACCAATGTCTCGGTCAAGCGCCGGGTGCAATCGGTGATCGGCAGCGCGCAGACCCGTGAGTCCGCACCAAACTCCGCCGCCGACACCACGCCCACACCAATCCCCACGACCACCGCCTCACGCGCCGCTTCCCGGCCTTCAACCTGGATCGCCGGGCGGATGCGGAAACCGGCGCGGGCCATTTCTTCTTCCAGGGTCTGGCGGGTCACCGAACCGTGTTCGCGCAGCACCAGCGGCGTGTCGTCCAGGTCTTCCAGGCAGATTGATTCACGCTCGGCCCATGGATGATGGCGCGAGACGAATGCCACCATCGGATCGTTGCGCAACGGCACGCACAGCAAGCGATCGTCGCTGACATCACGCCCGAGCAATGCCAGATCAGCCTGATAGTTGAACAGGCGAAACAGCGATTCATCGGTGTTGCCGGTCTCGATCTTCACGCTGATCCCCGGGTAGCGCTCGCAGAACCGGGCGATCTGCGGCAACACATGCACTGGCGCGTCCACTGCCAGAATCAGGCTGCCGGTTTGCAAGGCCTGGGATTCCTGCAACAGCTCCTGGGCTTCGGCCTCGACCACGAACAGGCGCTGGGTGATTGCCAGGAGACGTTCGCCCAGATCCGTCAGACGCACCGAGCGTTTGTTGCGATGGAACAGCAACACGCCGAAGCGTTCTTCGAGTTTGCGCACCTGGTCGGAAATCGCCGGTTGCGTCAGATAAAGCCGCTCGGCAGCCTTGGTGAAGCTTCCGTGCACGGCCACGGCGTGGAAGGCTTTGAGCTGGGCGTGGGAAACAGACATTTCTGACTCCAGTAACAAGCTGAGCTTATTTGTGAAATACGATAAATCGATTTTATTTATTAAACAGTAATTGTTTTGATCCGCTCACGCCAACGCTGACTGCCCAGTCGGGCAGCGACGCTGGCCATGAGCCTGTGCGTGCAACAGCAGGACTCATCTGACCGGTATCGCCGAAGGGACGGGGTGATATCGCAGTGCTCAACAATAAAAAACACAGGCGTTTACTTAACGATTCTGCCGGCACACTCACACCCTGAGGTCAGAACCACAATGAACAAGCACATCGGCACCATTGCGCGTTGGCGCATGCAGATCTTCGCTGTCACCTGGCTCGCTTACGCCGCGTTCTATTTCACCCGCAAAGCCTTTTCGGTGGCCAAACTGGGCATCGCTGAAGACCCCACCTTCATGCTCGACAAAATGGCCATGGCCAACCTCGATGCGATTTACCTGGCGGCCTACGCCATCGGCCAGTTCACCTGGGGCATGCTCGCCGACCGCTTTGGCCCACGGGTCGTGGTACTCGGCGGCCTGCTGATTTCCGCTGCGGCGGCACTGGTGATGGGCAGTTTCGCGACCTTGCCGATCTTCGCCACCTGCATGTTGATTCAGGGGCTGGCGCAGTCCACCGGATGGTCGGGGTTGTGCAAGAACCTCGGCAGTTTCTTTCCTTCGCAACAGCGCGGGCGGGTGCTGGGGTTATGGAGTTCCTGCTACGCCTTCGGTGGATTGGTGGCGTCACCGTTCGCCGGTTGGTGGGCGTACACGCTGGTCGGCACCTGGCACGCGGCGTTCATTTCCAGTGCGGCGGTGGTCGCGGCAGTTGCGGTGTTGTTCTTCATCTTTCAGCGCAACAAACCGGAAGATGTCGGCCTGCCGGCGGTGGAACCGGAGCCGGTCATCAGTGCCGAGGAAGCGGAAGCCAACAGCAAGCTCAGTGTCTGGGAGCCGCTCAAGGAAATCCTCCGTAACCGCACGGTGCTGGTGCTGGGGCTGGCGTACTTTCTGCTGAAACCGGCGCGTTACGCGATCCTGTTGTGGGGCCCGGTGATCGTCTTTGAACAGATGCCGACGGTCGGCAAGGTCGGGGCGGCGATCATTCCTACCGCGTTCGAACTGGCCGGGCTGCTTGGCCCGATCATGATCGGCATGGCCTCGGACAAACTGTTCGGCGCCCGGCGCATGCCGGCCTGTGTGCTGAGCCTGCTGGCGCTGACCGTGACGCTCGCACTGTTCATGGGCGCCTTGCACACCGGCAGCGTGATGTTGGTAGTAGTGCTGTTGTTCGTGATGGGCCTGACCCTGTACGGCCCGGACTCGATGATCAGCGGTGCGGCCGCCATCGATTTCGGCAAGGCCAAGGCTGGCGCCACGGCGGCCGGATTCGTCAACGGCTGCGGCTCGGTCGGTGCAGTGCTCGGTGGATTGCTGCCGGGCTACTTCGACTCGGTGACGGTGTTCATCGTGTTCGCCGGTTGTGCGCTGTTCTCGGCGCTGGTGCTGATTCCGCACTGGAACAGCCGCCCGGTCGGCGTGATGGAGCCGCGTGCCTGCGTGCCCAATCGCGCCCTGACCATCAAACCCCTGCGTAACTGAAAACCCTTGCCTCGCGGCCTGCTGCGGCGTTCGCGGCAGGCTGTGCCGTGGCCGACTGACTGGAGAATGTTCATGAGACCGTTTTGGCTGGAGCAGGCCTTGAAGCTCGATACATCCGAACCGTGCCCGTCGCTGCAAGGCGAAGTGCGCACCGATGTGTGCATCGTCGGGGGCGGTTACACCGGGTTGTGGACGGCGATCATGCTCAAGCAGCAGAACCCCGAACTGGATGTGCTGCTGATCGAAGCCGACATCTGCGGTGCCGGCGCCAGCGGGCGCAACGGCGGTTGTGCGCTGTCGTGGTCGGCGAAGTATTTCACCCTCGAGCGGCTGTTCGGCGTTGAAGAAGCGGTGCGGCTGGTCAAGGAATCCGAACGGAGCATTCACGCCATCGGCGAGTTCTGCGAGCAGTACGGTGTCGATGCCGATTTCCGGCTGGATGGCACGCTTTACACCGCCACCAACCGGGCGCAATGCGGCTCGACCGATGCGGTGATTGCAGCGCTCGAGCGCAACGGCATCAATTCGTTCACCCAGCGTCCCGTTGCCGACGTGCAGCGAATGGCTGGTTCAGATAAACATCTGGAAGGCTGGTTTTCGCCGGCAGCCGCCAGTGTGCAGCCGGGCAAACTGGTGCGTGGCTTGCGCCGGGTGGCGCTGCAACTCGGCGTCAGGATCCACGAAAACACCGCGATGACCGGGCTGGAGGAGGGCCGTCCGGCGCGCATCCGGACGGCCAGCGGCACTGTGGTTGCCGACCGTGTGGTGCTGGCGATGAATGCGTGGATGGCCCGGGCTTTTCCGCAGTTCGAGCGTAGCGTGGCGATCGTCTCCAGCGACATGTTGATCACCGAACCGCGCCCGGAACTGTTGCAGGAGATCGGCCTGACCAGCGGCGTGACCGTGCTCGACTCGCGGATTTTCGTGCACTACTACCACAACACCCCGGACGGCCGGATCATGCTCGGCAAGGGCGGCAACACCTTCGCATACGGCGGTAGGATGCTTCCGGTGTTCGACCAGCCATCGCCTTACGCCGGATTGCTCAAGCACAGCCTCGACGATTTTTTCCCGGCTTTTTCAGATGTGAAGGTCGACGCAACGTGGAACGGCCCGTCGGACCGCTCGGTTACCGGCCTGCCGTTTTTTGGCCAGATGAGCGCCAGCGGCAATGTGTTCTACGGTTTCGGTTATTCCGGCAGCGGCGTCGGGCCGTGCCACATGGGCGGGCAGATTCTCGCCTCGCTGGTGCAAGGCCTCGACAATTCGTGGACGCGCTCGCCGCTGGTCAACGGGCCGTTGGGTTATTTCCCGCCGGAGCCGATCCGCTATCTCGGCTCGCTGATGGTGCGCAACGCCATTCGCCGCAAGGAGCGCGCCGAGGATCACGGGCGGCGGCCACGGCACCTTGATGTACGTCTGGCCAAATTCGCTGCCGCCGCCGGCAAGGCTGACAAGGGTTGAGCATCAGGGTGAAGGCGGGGTGCGGTTGAGCAGCCAGTCGAGCAACAGGCCGTCATCGTGCGGTTCCGGGGCCTTGCGCGCCGGGCGGGGTTGGCTGACGTCCAGGCACAGGATCGGTCGATCCGGGTCGCTGTCGAGAAAACTCACCCACACTTCGCTGCCGGCGCGCGGTAGTGCATCTCTGGCGATGCGGCCACTGGTGCCGACCATGGCAATCGCCAGCCATAACCCGTCACTGTCGGCGTTATGCGCCAGCGCAGGCCATAACCGGACGGCGATTCGTCCTTGATCGTCCAGTTGCGGCGGTTGCCCGACCGGGCCCAGTACCTGCGCCGGGTGATAGCCAGGAATGCTCGGGCGCGTTTGTCGCAACGGCGGGCGATACTCCGTCGACCAGGGCTGTGCGGTGAAATCGTTGTGATAACGACGGGGTGCAGACATCGGATCGAGAATCGACGGCTGTTGTCCCTGATGGCGCAATTCGGTGATCAGCCACTGCTCGTTGAACGCCCCCACAGGATGATCCGTGACCTGCAACAAATGGCCACTGAGCAATTGCGTGCAATCGCTGCGCCCCTGAATGCAGCGGTACTGGCAGCGCTGGCGCTCCAGCTGTCGACGACTGCGTTGATCAGCGTGGCGTTGCCCGGATGGCGGGAATCCTCGCAGGGGGATGGCGCCTGTTACCGCGTGATTGGCCGCTTCATTTTCGTTGACTGGCTGCCCGCGCTCACGGACGGTGGGTGACACCCGGGCCGTGACGGCGTCGTGACGCAGGAACAGCGTGCTGAGGGCGCAGGATCGCGGCTCGCTCTCTGGACGGAAGGGAACGGGTATCGGGGGCTGCGGCAGGTACAGGCTGTCATCGGCGAACACCACGACATGGCCATCCGGTCGGTGCTCGAAGTGATAGTGGATGCCTTCCTCCTCGCACAGTCGATGCAACAGTGCGAGGTCGGATTCGTCGTACTGGATACAGAACGGACGCGGCGGATAGTGTCCCACTGTCAGATCGAGCCGATAACCGTGCGCAGGCAGGCGATGTTCGGTGAGCAGTTGTTCGAGAATGTCCGGCACGCTCAACCGGGTGAACACCCGACGTCTGGGCTGCTGTTCCAACCTCTGCAAATACGGCACCAGCACAACGCTGTAACCGATCCGATGGGCGCCGCGATGTTCACAACTGGCGCTGTGAAGGGTGCCGTGAAGGCCATGACCTTCACTCAACTGCAGGAAGGCTGACCGATGCAGCAGGGTGGCGGGGGCGATGGCCGGGGCCAGGCCAACGACTTCTACTTCGAAACGATAGGGCCGGTTCAGGCCTTCATGGCCGCTGAAACGCAGTACCGGCAGGCACAGGCCACCTTCGATGAGGGTCAGCGTGAAGGGACTTTCCTTGTCATTGAGCATTCGGACGGGCTCTGTCGGGCAATACGGACAGCAGAGGGTACGAAACCGCGCTGCCAAATGGTCATGACAAACCGGTTTTTCAGAATCGCCCTACAAGGTGTGTAGAAGATGTCGACGCGTGACGGAATTTTTGGTCGATTGCCGACTTTAGGCCGTATAAACTTGGCGCCACGCGTCGGCCAATAGATGTCTCGGCGCCACAGATCAAGAGAGTGAGTAATGGGCGCACAGTGGAAGGTTAAACACAAAGAAGCGGCAGCCAACGCCAAGGGCAAGATCTTCGGCAAACTGGTGAAAGAAATCACCATCGCTGCCCGCAACGGTGCCGATACCGCCACCAACGCACACCTGCGTCTGGTGGTCGAACAGGCCAAGAAAGCCTCGATGCCCAAGGAAACCCTGGATCGCGCGATCAAGAAAGGCGCGGGCCTGCTGGGCGAGACCGTTCAGTACCATCGCGTGACTTACGAAGGTTTCGCTCCGCACCAGGTTCCGTTGATCGTCGAGTGCGTCACCGACAACATCAACCGTACCGTGGCGGAAATCCGCGTGGCGTTCCGCAAGGGCCAACTGGGCGCTTCCGGTTCTGTAGCGTGGGACTTCAACCATGTCGGCATGATCGAAGCTTCGCCGGACACTCCGGACGCCGATCCGGAAATGGCCGCGATCGAAGCCGGTGCCCAGGATTTCGAGCCGGGCGAAGAGGGCGCGACCCTGTTCCTGACCGACCCGACCGACCTGGACTCGGTGCAGAAAGCCCTGCCGGAGCAAGGCTTCACCGTACTGTCGGCCAAGCTTGGCTATCAGCCGAAGAACCCGGTCAGCGGCCTGAGCGACGAGCAGATGGCTGAAGTCGAAGCATTCCTCGAAGGCCTCGACAACCACGACGACGTGCAGGACATGTTTGTCGGTCTGGCTGGCTGATCTGTCGAGTCAGTAACACTGCAATCGCGAGCAGGCTCGCTCCCACATTTGATCTGAGTCGTCCCCCAATACCGGGTCGATACAATTCGAGTGTGGGAGCGAGCCTGCTCGCGATTGACCGCGTAGCGGTCATTGCTGTTCTAGCACCTCAACGACTTCGCTGAATCCCGGCCGCGCCAGCACATCCGGCTGACAGCAGCGCTGTTCCAGCGCCTCCAGCCGCTCACGCCGATCCGCGCTCAGACCCGAGTCGATACGCGCCAGCAATTCCCCCAGCAAAATCCCGAACGCCCGCACTTCGATGCGTTGCAGCGCGCGGGTTTCCGGATTGTCCGTCGTGGCATGGAAAGACGCCGCACCAAAGTCCCCCAGCAGACATTCGCCCTGATCGTTCAACAAGATGTTGTGCCCATAGAGGTCGCCATGGGTGATGCCTTGTTCATGCAGATGCTCGGCGACCGATGCAATCCCCTTGGCGATGCGCAAAGCGACGGCGGCACTGAAACGGCAGTCATCGGTGTAGATATCCCGCGAGCAGGACGCCAGGCTCGGCAACGCGGCGAGGTTGCGATAGCTCGGGTCGATCAGTTGCATCACCAACCCCTGCTGGCCATCGGGGTGATTGCCGATGCGGCCCTCGACCCGGATCAGGTTCGGGTGCAAACCGGCGGTGATGCAGGCGTTCATCTCGTGCAACGGCGAGCCGTCGCTGGTCATTTCGCCCTTGTAGAGCTTTACCGCCACCGAACGCTCAGGCTGACCGGCCGGCTGCCACGACGCCCGGGAAATCACCCCGGACGCGCCTTCGCCCAGCCGTTGCTCCAGACGCAAGGTCGACCAGTCGATCAGTGGCGTGGCTTCCAGTGCGGCGGCATCGGCCTCGGTTTCCAGCGGGTTGCCGGCGTAGGCCAGCCAAGTCAGGCTCGGCAGAGTCAGCAGCCATTGCGGCAACTCCGTCAGCTGGTTGGCGGCGATGCGGATCAGCTCCAGCCGATGGCACTGGCTCAAGGTGGGCGGCAAGGCGCGAAGCCGATTGCCGGCGAGCATGAGCTTTTGCAGGAACGGGCGTTCGCCCAGTTCGGCGGGCAGGGTTTCGATGAGGTTGTCGGTCAGGATCAGCCAGCGCAGACGCGGTGGCAGGGCAGTGCCGCTGACCCGGGTGATCCCGTTGGCCTTGAAACCGATCATGGTCAATGCCTGGCACTGGCCCAGGCACTCGGGCAACTCGGTGAACCGGTTGTCCGAGCAGAACAGCACGCGCAGATGAGGCAGGCGATGCAGGTCGTCCGGCAGGCTGCTGAGAGCGTTGCCGCTGAGGTTGAGCACTTCCAGGGTATCGGCCAGGTCGAAGATTTCGCGGGGGAACTCGGTCAAACCTTCGACCAGATCCAGCCGGGTAATGCCCGACAGCTCGCCGGCGCGTAATTGAGCAAGGGTGTGCATGTAAAAAGGTCGCTATCGAGAGGGCGCAGTGACGCCGGGAATGGCCGGCATGATAACGGCAAATCAGGGCGGTTCGCGTACTTCCGGCAATTGCCCCAGCCGGCTGCGGGTGCGAGCCAGATCGATGGCATTGCCGGCCAGGCTTTCATGCAGAGGCAGGCGCCCGAGCAATGTCAGGTGTTTGTCCTGATCGTAGAGCACGTCGATCAGGTTGATGAAGCGCTGCTGGACAGCAATCGAGCACTCCTCCAGTTCCGGCAGTTCATCGATGATCCAGTGGTCGAAGCGCCGGCACAGTTCCAGGTAATCCATCACGGCGGTGGGCTGTTCACACAAATCATTGAAGGTGAAACCGACGCGGCGGCCTTCGCATAGACGCGCCTGTAAAACCCGGTTGCCGACCGTTAGCGGCTGCGGCGCGGTATCGCGTGGCGGCAAATCCAGCGCCAGCCGTTGCGCCGGTGTGGCCGGCCACACGTAATGGCCCTGGGTGAACACTTGATGAGCGTGATTGCGCGCCTGGCTGCGGTAGTCGTGCGGGCCGCCGACTTCCATGACCTGCATGCGGGTATTGATCAGGTCGATCACTGGTTTGAACCGGGCGTGGTACAGCGGGTTGGGCAACAGCCCTTCCGGAGGATAGTTGGAGGTGACCAACAGCAGGATTCCGCGCTGGAACAGGGCCTTGTACAAACGGGTGATGAGCATCGCGTCGCCGATGTCATGCACATGGAATTCGTCGAAACACAGCACCTGGCAGTCCTGCAGCAACTCATCGAGGGTGGCGCCGAGGGCGTCGTCCTGCTCGCGATGACGGAACATGCCCTGATGCAGGCGGGCAAAGAACTCATGGAAGTGCAGGCGTTGTTTCTGCTGAATTGGCAATGCCTGGAAAAAACCGTCGAGCAACCAGCTCTTGCCGCGTCCGACGGCACCGTGCAGGTAAAGACTGGGCGGGGTTTGCGCCGAAGGGCCGAACAACAGGCCAGCCTGCTGCGCCATGCAGTCGATCACTCGCTGCTGGCTGTGGCTGAGGGTGTAGCCCTGGCCATGAGCCTTGTGCCGGAAGTAGTCGCGGATCGACTGGGCGCTGGCGCAATGGCCGGCACTGGTCAGCTTTCGTTTGCCGAACAAACGGCGTAACCCTGAAAGGCGTTGGGACAGACGCGAACGTTCGGGCGGTCGGGCGGGCACGGTGGGGTCACTCCGTCATCGTCAGGCCGGCTCCCCCCGAGCGCGGCGGCGTAGTTTAACCAGACGGATAGTTTTCCTTCCACTGCGCTTTATCGGCTTGCGACTTTGCTGGACAGCAACCTACGGCGCGTACAGGTTTTTTCAGCGAACTGGCGTGTTGGATCGCCAATCTTTCGAAACAAATCCTGCCCGGTCAATGGATCCAATCGACTGGCGCAATCGGCGTCCGTTGCTAACCTGAAACACTGTAACGACAGAGAGGCTGTCGCCATCAAGGATCGGACAGTGAATGCAGGGATGGTCTGGGCACTCCTGGGCGGGATTGTGATACCGGTGCAGGCCGCCGATCTGCAGGTGGAAGTGCGCGTCGACGTACAGCGCGGCTGTCAGTTGATCGGCCAGCAGCGCGAAGCCGGCATCGAGCAACTGGGCGTGCTCGACTTTGGCAGCACTGCGCGTCTTGATGACCCGGCCGGGCCGCTTGGAGCCGCGCTGATCAATTCACGTCTGCCGCGTCTGGAATGCAATCCGGACACACCGTATCAGTTGCGCGTCGATGGTGGCCTGCACGGCGGGACCGGTGAAGTGCGCTACATGGCAGGCGAGGCGGGTGGCAAAGCCATTCCTTACCGCTTGTATCAGGATGCCGCGCGACGGGTGCCGCTGGTGGTGAACGTGCCGGTCAGCGGGCGGGTACCGGACAGCGGTTCGGTGGAGTTGCCACTGTACGGGCGGATCGAGCGGATGGCCGAAGTCCCGCGGGTCAGCCGGTATTCGGATCTGGTCAAGGTAACGGTCACTTGGTGATTGAGCCGGGTGCAACAGGAAATCGACGTTCAATGACGAACGCAAAAGGTCGAGTGATGCCGAGGGATCAGAAGGAGTAGGGATGCAATGACAGGCAAGCACTGGCTGGTACTCGCCACAGGCGCATTGCTGTTGCTCACCGAGGACGCGCAAGCAGCGATCAACGGGCAGATTCATGCGCGGCTGATTCTGATCGCTGGCTGCGAGGTGACCAACTCAACCAGCCCCGCCAGCCCGGTGGGCGATTTCGGCAAACTCGATTTCGGCCAGCAGGGCCCGACGTGGAATGCCCCCATCAAGGCCAGCCTGGCCAATGACAGCAGCGGCAGGCTCAACGTTGCCTGCAATCCGTCGGTGACCGGGTTCACCGTGACCATCGACGGTGGCGCCCATGGCGACGGCAGCACCCGCCGTTTGAGCAACGGCCGCCAGACCATCCCCTATCAGCTGTTTCTCGATGCCTCGGGCAGCCAGAGCTACAGCATCGGCCAACAACACAATTTCGCTGTCACCAGCGGCGCGCAGATACCCATCCCGGTATTTGGCTCGGTGGTGGCGAACACCCGTGCGGTACCGGCTGGTGTCTACACCGACACCCTGACGGTGACGCTCGATTGGTAAAACGTAGAGGAAGGACACCATGCGTACGATTGCATCAAGGATAGGTTTGTCGTTGCTCGGCCTGACGCTGGCCTCCAGCGCCAATGCCGCCACCACGGTCACCGGGCAGATCACCTCCAGCCTGATCCTGACCAGCAGTTGCCAGGTCAATGGTTCCGGCGGTTCCACGGGCCTGAACTTCGGTGCCTTGAACTTTGGCACGGCCAACAGCCTGTTCACCACGGCCACCGGGCAAGTGCTGGGCGGTGGTGGCGGGGCGTTGTCGATTCTCTGTTCTGCCGGCACCACGCCGACGGTCAAGGTGCGGGCCGGTGCCCATGACGGGTTGTCGCCCGGCGGCACCCGCGCGCTGTACGACGGTGTCGCCAACTACGTGCCCTACGACTTGTACACCGATGCCGGGCACTCGCAATTGCTGGCCATCGACGGCGTGATCAACCTCGCCGCCAGCACCGGTGTGGCACAAACCGTGAACATCTACGGTCAGGCGGTGGGCAAGGCCGGGCTCCCGGCAGGCACTTATACGGACACCATTTCCGTTGAACTGACGTTCTAGTGCCATGGGCCGGCATGGCTGTGCGGCGCTGCTGGTGCTGTGCGCGGGGGCTGCGCCATTGCCGCTGGCGGCGGTGACCAGCCAGAGCTTTCAGGTCAGCGCGACGATCACACCGGGCTGTCTGGTGGTGGGGGGCGTGTCGAACTATGGCGGACTGAATTTCGGCTCGAGCTCCGCCCTGGCCACCGGCACGGTGCAAGTGGCATTGACCGGTGGCGTGCAGTTGCAATGTACGCCGGGGGTGACGCTGAACATGACGGTGGATGGCGGTCAGTACAACAGCGGCGGGCGACGAATGCAGATCAGTGGAGGCAGTGCGAAGGTGGCGTATGCGCTGTTTCGCGATGCGGCCTACAGCCAGAGCCTGGGTATCGGGCAGAGCGTGGCGGTGGCCTATAGCGACGCCAACAACATCAGCCTGCCGATCTACGGTCAGGTGCAATTGCCGGGCAATCAGCCTGGGGGGACGTACAGCGACGTGTTGCAGGTGCAGCTGTCGTGGTGATGCAAGGCACAAGGAGTGGGTTTATGGGGTTTATCACGTCACGGCCATGGCTCGTGCGTTGCGCAATGTTGCTGTGGGTTCTGCTCGCAGCGGGCAAGGCACAGGCGGCCAGTTCGGTGCTGATCTGGCCGATCGATCCGGTGCTTGAAGCCGATCAGCAGGCGAGCGCGCTGTGGCTGGAAAATCGTGGCAATGAAACCGCCAACCTGCAGATCCGGGTGTTCGGCTGGAGCCAGAACGGCTTTCAGGAGCAATACCAGAACCAGCGCGATGTGATCGGCAGTCCGCCCGTGGCGAAGATCGAGCCGGGGCAGAAGCAACTGGTGCGACTGACCCGGACGAGGGAAGTCCCGCCCGGTCAGGAACTGGCTTACCGGATCATCATCGATGAAATTCCCTCGGCCCAGCCTCCCGCCGCCGATGCGGGAAAGACCGCCGCCGCGATTCGCTTCCAGATGCGTTATTCGGTGCCGCTGTTCGCCTACGGTGCGGGATTGTGGAGCAAGGAAGACAGCACCCGTCAGCGTGATCCCAAGGGCATCGGCCTGCCGCAACTGAGCTGGCGCACGGTGGCGGTGGATGGCAAACCCTATGTGGAGGTGCGTAACCAGGGCGCGGTGCACGCGCGCTTGACCGATGTTGCGCTCAAACAGGGCGGTCAGAGCAAACCGCTGGCGGAAGGCCTGTTGGGTTATGTGTTGCCCGGGGCGGCGATGCGCTGGCCGGCACCGGGACCTGTGACGGGGGAACTGGCGGGACGGATCAATGGCGCAGCACAGGTGCAGAGCATCGCTCCGGCGAAGTAGCGATTGCGGCCTGCGGACCGGGTAGTGCGGGGCCGCCCGGCAATCGACAGGCCGGCGGGCAACAGCGGTTTCAGGAGGAACCAGTCCATTGACGGACGAAACACGCTAATGAGTCCGGGATGGGCTCGCCGTATTCAGCGTCCGTTGTGGCTTGTCACCGGCGCGTGTTGCCTGATGTTCATTCATCCATCCGAGGCCGGCGAACTGCCGCCGCCTCCCAGCGGCATGGAGGCCGTCAGCGATGCACAGTTGTTTCTGGAACTGGTGGTCAACCAGATGAATACCGGTCGGGTGGTGGCGGTGGAGCAGCGCGGCGGGCGATTGTTCCTGCCGGCCAGCGTGCTGCGCGACACCGGCATGAAGCTACCCGAGCATGCGGGCACCGAAGTCGATCTCGACGGTCTGCCGGGGCTGCACAGCGACTACGACAGCGTCAGCCAGCGACTGTTGCTCGACGTGCCACCGGACTGGCTACCGGAGCAGTTCATCGGCAATCGTGAGGTCTACCCGCGCACTCCGGCGCTGAGCAGTTTCGGCGCGTTGTTCAACTACGACCTGTACCTCAACGACACCGATGATGCCGGTACTTATCTGGCAGCGTGGAACGAGGTGCGGGTGTTCGACAGCTGGGGCACGCTGTCCAACACCGGGCAGTACCGGCGTACCTTGTCGGGGGATTCGGTCAACACCTTGAACAACGGGTATCTGCGCTACGACACCACGTGGCGCTACTCCGATGATGAACAGATGCTGACTTACGAGGCGGGGGACGTGGTCAGCGGCGCCTTGCCCTGGAGCAGTTCAGTGCGCCTGGGGGGCGTGCAGTTCTCCCGGGATTTCGCGGTGCGCCCGGACCTGGTGACCTATCCGCTGCCGCAGTTCGCCGGTGAAGCGGCGGTGCCGTCCTCGGTGGACCTGTTCATCAACGGCTACAAGTCCAGCAGCACCGATTTGCAACCGGGGCCGTACACGCTGACCAACATCCCCTTCATCAATGGCGCAGGCGAAGCCGTGGTGGTGACCACCGATGCGCTGGGTCGGCAGGTGTCGACCACCGTGCCGTTCTATGTCACCAGCAGCCTGTTGCAAAAGGGCTTGAGCGATTTTTCGGTCAGCGCCGGTACGCTGCGCCGCGAGTACGGACTGAAGGATTTCAGTTATGGGCCGGGCGTTACGTCGGGCAGCCTGCGCTATGGTCTCAGCGACACTTTTACCCTTGAGAGCCACGCCGAAGCAGCCGACTCACTGACCCTCGGCGGGCTCGGCGGCAATCTGCGGCTGGGCAATTTCGGGGTGCTCAACAGTGCGATCAGTCAGAGTCGTTTCGACGGTGATGGCGGTCAGCAACTCAGTCTCGGTTATCAGTACAGCGCCCAGCGCTTCAGCTTCTCCTGGCAACGCTTGCAGCGCCGCGACCAGTACGCCGATCTCACCGTGGTCGACAGCCCTTACATCAGCCTCAGCAAGCGTAGCGAGCAGGCGACCCTGAGCCTCAACCTTGAGCGGTGGGGCAGCCTGGGTGTCGGTTATTTCGATATCCGGGCGGCGGACGATTCCCGCACGCGGTTGCTCAACCTGAGCTGGAGCAAACCGTTGTGGCGCAACAGCAGTTTCTACCTGTCGGCCAACCGCGAAATTGGCGACGCCAACTGGGCGGTGCAGGCGCAACTGGTCATCCCGTTCGACCTGCGCGGCAGCCTGGCCATCAGCAGCGAGCGCAGCAAGACCGGGCAGACTCAACAACGCGTCAACTACAGTCGCGCCGTGCCATCCGAGGGCGGGGTGGGCTTCAACCTCGGTTACGCCAATGGCGACGGGCCTGATTATCGTCAGGCCGATGTGACGTGGCGCCTTCAGTCGGTGCAATTGCAGGCCGGTGTCTATGGTACTTCGGACGCTGAAACACGCTGGGCCGATGCCAGCGGTTCGCTGGTGTGGATGGATCACCAAGTATTCGCGGCCAACCGCATCGATGACGCGTTTGTGGTGATCAGTACCGACGGTTACGCGGATGTTCCGGTGCGTTACGAGAACCAGCAGGTCGGGCAGACCGATCGTAACGGCCACTTGCTGGTGCCGTGGAGCAGTGCCTACTACCGAGGCAAATATGAAATCGATCCGTTGAACCTGCCGGCCAACGTGCGCAGCCCGAATGTCGAACAGCGCATTGCCGTGCGCCGTGGCAGCGGCTATCTGCTGGAGTTCCCGCTGAGCCGGGTGATCGCTGCGAGCATCGTGCTGGTGGATGTGCAGCAACAGGAACTGCCCCTGGGCAGCGGCGTGCTGCATGAAGAGAGTGGCACGCGCACGGTGGTGGGCTGGGACGGGTTGGTCTACCTGGAAAACCTGCAGGCGCAGAACTCGCTGAGGGTGACCCTGGCGGATGGCAAGACCTGCCAGGCGCAGTTCAAACTTGACCTGCAACAGGATCAGGTGCCACTGATCGGGCCGCTGGTGTGTCAATGACTGGGTTGCGGCTCTGCCTGTGGCTGGCGCTGATGTTGCCGGGGGCGGCGCAGGCGCTGTGTTCAGTGGTCACCACCACGCCGGCCGCGTTCGGTACGATCAGCTCGATTGCGGTTCGCACCACTTCGCAACCCAGTTCCACGTTGAACGGCGGTTTGAGTTGTACGGGGTCGCTGTTGTCGTTGTTGGCCAACAACGACCATTTCTGGGCCACCGTAACCTCCACCCAAAGCGGATTACTCGGGCCGACCGGCGACGTCATCGGCTACACGATCTACGCCAACAACAGCACCAGTTACCCGTTGACCCGCGGTACGGCCTACGACTTCGCCCGCAACGGCATCATCGATGCGCTGGGATTGCTGGGTGGTACGGTGCCGAAAACCGTGCCGCTGTACTTCGGCACCACGATCGGCAGCAATGTGGCGGCCGGGGTCTATACCGAGACCCTGAGCATTTTCTGGAACTGGAATTATTGTTCGGGCATCGGTGTCGGCGGACTTTGCCTGGGCCGCGATATCAACAGCGGTACCACAACGCTGACGGTGAATCTGACCGTCGCTAACGATTGCACCATCACCGCGCCCAACATCGCGTTCGGCAGCGCGCCGGTGATCAGCGCGTTCACTCCGGTGACCGGGCAGACGATCAACCTGGCCTGCACCAAGGGCAGCGCCTACACCGTGGGTTTGAGCGACGGACAGAATCCGGTCAGTGTCGGCGGTCGACGGCGAATGATTTCCGGCAGCAATTACCTGGCCTACGATATTTTCAAAAGCGCCGGCACCACCCGTTGGGGCAGCGTCGGCGCGGGGCGCCGGGCCAGCAGCGATGCCGAGGTCAATCCCGGCAATGGTTTGGGCACTGGCAGCCAGATCTTCAACTACAACGCGAAAATCTACACCGACCAGACCACGCCACCCGCCGGCACCTATCTGGACAACGTGGTGCTGGATGTCGGGTTCTGAACCGGTCAGAAGCGCACAGTCTGCTTGAGGAGCTGCGCCGCCGGGGTATCGGTCGGGCTGACCATCGCGTAGTTGTAACCCTCCCCGGACCAGTATTCGGCTCGCAGATCCCCGTCGAGACGGCTACCGCGTGGCAGAAAGGTGTTTTTCGGCCCCGGAGGACGCACGTAGAAACTCACTTTGTGCCCGTCGCGATCCTCATACATCACCATCGCCGCCGGACCTTCCTCCGTGCTCAGCAGGCGACCGCTGACCGGCCGGAATCCGGCTGCCGTCAGGTCCGGCAGGCGATTGGCCTGCGTAAAGTAGCGGTCGAGCCAACGCTGCATGTCGCCGCCGCTGTCGACCTTGTAGTCCGCCGGCAGGATTCCTTGCTGGGCGATCAAACGGTACGCCTGCAAGGCATCGGTCATGGGCGCCACCGTGCGCACAAAAGTCATTTCCCGGGCTTGCCAGCCACTGACACCGCCGATGCTGACCGCTATCAGCAACACGGCTGCGCTGGCCCATTGACGGCGTGATCGATGCTTGAGCCGCTGGCGGATCAGTGCCGGGTCCAGGTCTGGATTGGCCGGTTGTTGCAGGGCACCTCCGAGGGCGGCGCGCAGGTGCTGGGCGTCCTGTTGCCAGGCGCGGATCGACGCCGCTTCGTCGGGGTGGCTGGCCAGCCAGTTTTCCAGCACACGCCGGTCGGCATCGCTGAGCTGGTGGTCGATGTACGCGTGTAAATCACGCTCGCTGGGGGGCAGGCTGATCATTTGAGTATCCGCAAGGAAGGGCTGCTGATTTCGCCGTCGCTGAGCTGGCGCAGAGCCTGGCGGGCGCGGGACAGGCGCGACATCACGGTGCCGGTGGGGACGTCGAGGATCTCGGCGACCTCTTTATAGGTCAAGCCTTCCACCGACACCATCAGTAGCAGGGCGCGCTGTTCGGTGGGCAGGCGATCGAAGGCTTGCAGGGTCGACCGGGCAATGACGGTGCGCTCTACCGAGGGTTCGGCGTCATCGCGGCCGGTGAAGAATTCGAGCATCCGGGCGTAGCGCCGGGAGCGCCGGTGCGCATCGAGGAACTGGCGATACAGGATCGAGAACAGCCACGCACGCAAATCACCCTCTGAGCGTTTGTCGCCCCAACTTGAAAGGGCACGCTCCAGGCTGGCCTGAACCAGATCGTCGGCGCTGCTGCCGTTGCGCGTCAACGACAGGGCAAAGCGCCGCAATCTGGGAATGATTTCTCTCAGTTGTTCGTCGAATTCGCTCATGAAATTCTGCTAGTCACTACGCTGTGGACTAGGAAGACGCCCGGCATTCGAGGTTATTCCACGCTCGGAAAAATAAATACCGGGCCGTGGAATAAATCCTGATGGCGTGCGTCTTGCTGATTCTTCCTACTTGTGGCCGATGGCCCTGGAGTCTTTCATGGTTGATCGCAGCTCACCGCCCGGCGGGCCACAACGCCCGCCATTGAGTGCCGCGAGCCTGGTGTTGCGTCTCGGCGGTATCGCCGTGGTGGTCGCAGCAGTGGCCGGGGCATTTGCCTACGTGCATGGCAACTTTGACCCACAACGCCTGACGCCCAAGGCATTGGTCGATGTGCTGGAAAAAAACAACGGCGTGCATCCCGGGTTTCGCCGCAATCACGCCAAGGGCGTGTGTGTGATCGGACATTTCGAGAGCAGCGGTGAAGCGCGGCCGTTCTCTGTTGCGCAGGTGTTCAACGAGCCACGCACACCGGTGGTCGGGCGATTTGCGCTGCCGGCGGGCAGTCCTTATGCGCCGGACAGCGCCGTACCGATTCGCAGCCTGGCGCTGCGTTTTACTCAAGCCAACGGTCAGCAATGGCGTACCGGGATGAACAGTATGCCGGTGTTCCCGGTCGGCACGCCCGAGGCGTTCTATCAGTTGCAGCAGGCGCAATCGCCGGATCCGGCGACGGGCAAGCCGGATCCGGCCAAGGTCCCGGCATTCTTTGCTGCGCACCCGGAAGCCGTACCTTTCCTGACCTGGATAAAGGGCGCCAAACCTTCGGCCAGCTATGTCACTGAAACCTACAACAGCATCAACGCGTTCTACCTGGTCGACGCCAGCGGCAAGAAGCAGGCCGTGCGCTGGAGCATGACGCCTTTGGCGCAGGATGCCGCAGGGGCCACGGCTGCGCAAGGCAGCGATTTTCTGGAGAAAGATCTGGTGCAACATCTGGCCGAAGGGCCGCTGCGTTTTCAGTTGAACATCACCCTGGCCAACGCCGACGATCCGGTGAATGACGCGAGCAAGGCCTGGCCTGCCGGTCGCAAAGTGCTGAACGCCGGCACGTTGGTGCTGGAAAAGACTCAGCCTCAGCTCAGCGGCGAATGCCGTGACATCAACTACGACCCGCTGGTCCTGCCCGCCGGGATCGAAGGTTCTGACGACCCGTTGCTCGCTGCTCGTTCAGCCGGCTACGCCGATTCCTACCTGCGTCGCACCAGCGAAGTCAGCCAACTGCCCGCCGCCAAACAGGAGTCGCGCCCATGAGAACGCCACCGACGCATTTCAATCCGCTGGCGCGACTGCTGCACTGGCTGATGGCGCTGATGATCATCTCCATGTTGTTTATCGGGGCCGGGATGGTCACCTCGGTGTCGGCACGGCATGAGTGGCTGCTCAACCTGCACAAGCCGCTGGGCATTGCGATTCTGTTGCTGGTGATCGTGCGCATTCTGGTGCGACTGGGCACGCGTCAGCCGCCGCTGCCGGAGGACTTGCCGGGTTGGCAGGTGATGGCGGCCAAGGCGTCGCACCTGTTGCTGTACGCCTTGATGCTGGTGTTGCCGCTATTGGGCTGGGCGATGATCAGCGCGGCGGGCGATCCGGTGATGCTTGGCCATTCGTTGCAATTGCCGTCGATCGTGCCGGCGGATGCCCAGGTGTTCGCCCTGTTGCGCAAGGCGCACGGTTATCTGGCGTATCTGCTGTTCCTGACTGTGTTGCTGCACCTGGCGGCGGCACTGTTTCATGGTTGGGTGCGCCGCGACGAGGTACTCGACAGCATGCTGCGGGGACGCAATCGCAACTGACTGCAGACGTTAATCCGGCGTGGCGAGGGAGCACATTTGCTCGCCACGTTTTTGCGGTGCCAATGTTCGCCACCAACACAGCAGCGCGATGATGTTGATGCTGGCACCGAGCCAGCAGACGCCCGGCCATCCTGCCCAGGCGTACATGGCCGTCGAGGCGATTGAGCCCAGGGCGCTGCCAATCGAGTAAAACAGCATGTAGCCGGCGGTCAGTCGGCTCTGTGCCTCTGGGCGGACGCTGTAGATCATGCTCTGGCTGGTGACGTGCACTGCCTGCAAGCCCAGATCGAGGGTGATCACGCCTAGCAACAGCGCCCACAATGAGGATTGGGTGAATGCAATTGGCAGCCACGAACCAAGCATCAGCAGCAAGGACAGGCCGCTGACCCATTGCCCGAATCCACGATCCGCCAAGTGCCCGGCTCTTGCGGCGGCCAATGCACCAGCCGCACCGGCCAGTCCGAACAATCCGATTTCGCTGTGGGAAAGCGACAGCGGCGGGGCGGCCAACGGCAAAACCATCGGCGTCCACAGGACCATGGCACTGGCGAAGGTCAGCAGGGCCAGAATCGCCCGTTGCCGCAACACCGGTTCTTCCTGGAACAGACGGAAAACCGAAGCGATCAGTGCGATGTAAGGTGTGGTCGGTTGTGGCTTTTCATCCTTGGGCAGCACGCGCAAAAGCAGCAATGCCATGATCAGCGTCAGCCCCGCCGACAGCAGATAAATTGCCCGCCAGCCGGCCAGATCCGCCATCCCGCCTGCTACGGTACGCGCGAGCAGAATGCCGACCACGATGCCGCTGGTGATCACCCCGACAACTTGCCCGCGCCGGGCGGGAATGGCCAGCGTCGCGGCATAGGCCACCAGTACTTGAGTCACGACGGCGAGCAAACCGGTCAGGGTCATGCCGATCAGCAGCCAGGCGCTGCTGGTTGCCATCGCGATCATCAGCAATGCTGCGGCGGACAGGAACGTTTGCGTAACAATCAAACGTCGGCGGTTGAGCAGATCGCCCAGTGGCACGAGCAACACCAGTCCGACGCCATAGCCGACCTGGGTCAGTGTGATGACGATGCCGATGCTCGCGGGCGACAGGTTGAAAGTTTCGGCCATGGCGTCCAGCAGCGGTTGTGCGTAATACACGTTTCCCACTGCCAGACCGCAGGCAATGGCAAACAGCAACACCGCGCCGCTGCCGAGTGTTTGAGCTTTCATGTCCCGATTCCTTTTCAGGTTTTAAATTAAAACTGGATTGACGGTAAGTAATCTGGTTTTGTTTTGCAACCTGAATGGGTAAAAGCGCAGCGCAAAAAAAAGATCGCAGACAGGCTGCGATCTTTCATATGGCGAAAAACAGGGGGGGGATCAGCGCAGGGTGTCGACCATGTCTGCAATGGTGGTCAGCACGTCTTTGCCCAATTGTTTCGAGCGTTGGCCCGACCAACCGGTGAGCGGGTTTGGCGCGTCATCGTGATCCTTGAACGGCATTTCCAGGGTCAGCGCCAGGCAGTCGAACTTCTGGCCAACGCTGTTGCAGGCCAGGGTCATGTTGGCCTGACCCGGTTCGTCGCGGGTGTAGCCGTACTTGGTCTGGAAGTCTTTGGTGGTGCGTTTCAGATGGCTGCGGAAGTGCTCTTCGAGTTTCTCGATCCGCGGGGTGTAGCCCGGATTACCTTCGCAGCCGGCGGTGAATACGTGGGGAATTTCTTCGTCGCCATGTACGTCGAGGAACAGATCGACGCCGTACTTTTCCATCTGCTGCTGTACGAAAAGGACTTCAGGGCTGACTTCCTGACTGGCGTTCTGCCAGGCGCGGTTCAGATCCTGGCCCATCGCGTTGGTGCGCAGATGACCGTGGAAGGCACCATCCGGGTTCATGTTCGGCACCAGGTACAGATCGGCGCTGGCCAGGAGTTTGTTCAAGACCGGATCGTTGTGATGCTCCAGACGCTCGATCACGCCCTCCATGAACCACTCGGCCATGTGCTCGCCCGGATGCTGCTGGGCGATGATCCAGACCTTGCGACGGCCTTCGGCGCCGGTGCCTTTGCGCAGAAGCTGAATATCACGGCCTTCGACGCTCTTGCCGGTGGACAGCAGTTCGGTGCCGGCCTTGGTCAGCGCTTGTTCGATCAGCCAGTCATGGCGACCACGGCTGTAGGGTTCGAAGTAGGCGAACCAGGCGTGAGTCTGCTCGGCTTCAAGGCAGAAGCGCAGGCTGTCGCCTTCGAATTGGGTCGGGATGCGGAACCAGTTGACGTGGTCGTAGGAAGCGACGGTCTGATAGCCGGTCCAGGCCTTGTTGTAGGAGGACTGGCTGGCGTTGACCAGGCGGAACCAGTGTTCCTGATGGACATGCAGGCCGCTGGCCTTGAAGTGGAACCACTGGAAATGGGCGCTGCGGGTATCTGGCCGAATCGCCAGAACCGGGCTGAGCGGGTTGCTGATGTCGATGACTTGGATGTTGCCGCTGTCGAAGTTGGCGCTGATGTCGAACGAAGATTTGGCCACGGTCATAATCGGTTCCTGAATATGATTTTTATGGCGGCTACTTTACACGCAAGGCAGGGGTGAAACCGAGGGAAATTGCGGGGTGTGGCGGGGGGCGTCTTCCATGACGCGGATGCAGCTTAGTAGCTGTGCGATTGATTCTCAAGTGCTAATTGGCATTACTTTTCCCCAATGCGGACGGGGTTCTCTTGCCAAGCGATATTCTTTTGATATTATCCGCGCCATCGAATTTGCAGCACCTAAAGACTTCATTAGCCTGAAGCCACAAGCCAGAAAACTGGCAAAAAAAAGACCCGGCAAAAAGCCGGGTCAAAAACCGTGATTAGCCTGATGAGGAGATAGTCCAGAAGACCGACCTAAGGTCTCTGGTCCATCGACTGATCTCGCGACCAGTTGCTTGCAATAATAATCATTATCATTTGCAAGTCAAACGTTTTTATCTGCGCGATTGGAAAATTCTTTCCCGTGCGTCTTCAGCGAACACCGCCATCGAGCGAGTGATCGACCATCGCTCGTGCCATGTCTACCATGTGCACTACCGAAAAAGCCAAATCCCGACTGACGCCCTGCAAGCCGTCTGCTGCCTTGAATGCCGTGGCCGCCGCACATCGCAGCAAATCCGAGGCGTGGACAAGGGATTCTTCGCCACTCAAATTGCTGTTCACGCCGAAAAAACGTTCTTCCACTTCCTGTTCTGACACGGCCGGTTTCAAGTAATAGTCCAATGCCCGCTGTGCGGCAGCGCAACCCTGTGGAGACTTGAAAGTGGTATCCATTTGAAGGTCGGGCAGGTCGTTGCTGGTGATGTTCATGGTGAAAGGTCACTCCTTGGTCGATTCAAATCCGTGAACCAAGAATAGTACCTAGAGTATTTGTGACCAGAATTTAAATACTACAATATGTGTTTTGATGGCCCGGGACGGGCACGTATGGTGCCGCACATGGATAAATGGATTGAATTGGTCAAGGCCAAAATGAGTGAACTCAACGTCACTCAAGTCGAGCTCGGCGAGCGCGTCGGCATGTCTCAGGGCGGTATCGGCCATTGGCTGAACAAACGCCGTGAGCCCGGCATCACGCAGATGAACCGCGTGCTGAAGGCGCTGGGCATGGAGTTTCTCGAAGTCGCGGTGGTGATCCGCGAACCGCAAGTCGACAAGGACGACGAAATGCCTCTGGCGCAGAAGTACAACCCTTATTTCCGCTATCCGGTCAGCGAATGGAACGTGCCTATCGAGGCCCGCGAGAACCAGCCGGCGTATTCGAGCGGCAAGGACAAACGACGTTTCGAACTGACGGATTACCACGCCCGAGGCCCGGCGTTCTGGCTCACCGTGACGGGTAACTCAATGACTGCGCCCACCGGGCAGAGCATCGGCGAGGGCATGCTGATCCTGGTGGATCCGGCGTTGGAGGCTGAGCCCGGCAAACTGGTGATCGCCCAGTGGCAGGACAGTGACGAAGCGATTTTCCGCAAACTGATCGAAGAGGGCGGCCAGCGTTACCTGGTGCCGCTCAATCCGACCTGGCCGAAAGCCTTGTTTACCGACGAGTGCCGAATTATCGGTGTCGTGGTTCAGGCGACGGCCAAATACTAGTCAGATCGATCCTCGCCCGGCGTAGGATCGATCCTCCTTTCAAGCGTCTTCCAGCTCGACCAGCGCGCTGCCTTCACTGACCATTTCGCCTTCCTGGCAATACAGCGCCTTGATCACGCCAGCATGTGGTGCGCGGATGCTGTGCTCCATCTTCATCGCCTCCAGCACCACCAATTGAGCGCCGGCTTCAACCGATTGCCCGGCCTCCACCAGCACCCGCACGATGCTGCCGTTCATCGGCGCAGTCAGACCGCCCTGATGACTGTGACTGGCTTCGACAGCGCTGATCGGGTCGTACGTTTCAACGCGTCGCAGCTCGCCGTCCCATTGCAGGTACAGGGCGTTATCGCGACGAATTGCCCGGTGCTGGCGACGCAGCCCGTCGTGCTCGATCACCAGATGCTCGCCGATCAGTTTTGCATTGCTGCCAGCACCGAGCGTCAACGCCCGATCCTGCCCCTCGCAACTCAAATGCAGAGTGATTTCCCGTGGCAACCCGGCTCGCAAACCGCTGTGCAGCGCCCAAGGCGAAGCCGGATCATCCGATCGAGTCGCCCCTGGCAAACTCTGCGCAAAAGCCTGCGCCGCCGCATCCCAGAACTCTTCGCTCAAAGTGGCAGGTGCTGGCAGCAACTGCTCCTGATAGCGCGGAATGAACCCGGTATCCAGCTCGGCCGCTGCAAACGCGGGATGAGCGATGATCCGGCGCAGAAAGTTGATGTTGGTTTTCAGTCCGCCAATCGCGAACTCATCGAGCATGCTCAGCAGCCGCAACCGCGCCTGCTCACGATCCTCGCCCCAGGCGATCAGCTTGCCGAGCATCGGGTCGTAGAACGGCGAAATCTCATCGCCCTCTTCAACGCCTGCATCAACGCGGCGCCCCGGCCCAGCGGCGGATTCGCGATACAGCTCCAGACGCCCGGTGGCCGGCAGGAAGTCATTCCACGGATCTTCCGCATACAACCGCACTTCAATCGCATGCCCGTTCAGTGGCACTTGATCCTGAGTGATCGGCAACGCCTCGCCGCGGGCGACGCGAATCTGCCAGGCCACCAGATCGAGCCCGGTGATGGCTTCGGTGACCGGGTGTTCGACCTGCAGACGCGTGTTCATCTCCATGAAGAAGAACTCGCCGCGTGCATCCAGCAGAAACTCCACTGTACCAGCGCCGACGTAACCGATGGCCTGAGCCGAGCGCACAGCCGCTTCGCCCATCGCCCGACGCAACTCTGGACTGAGACCCGGTGCCGGTGCCTCTTCAACGACCTTCTGATGCCGACGCTGAATCGAGCAGTCGCGCTCGTTCAGGTACAGGCAATTGCCATGTTGATCGGCAAACACCTGGATTTCCACGTGACGCGGCTTGAGCAGGTATTTCTCCACCAGCATCCGCGAGTCACCGAACGACGACTGCGCTTCACGCTGAGCCGAGGCGAGGGCTTCAGCCAGTTGGCTGACGTCCTCGACCACTTTCATGCCTTTACCGCCACCGCCGGCAGTGGCCTTGAGCAGCACCGGGTAGCCGATGCGTTCGCAGGCATCGCGGAAGGTGTCCAGATCCTGGGCTTCGCCGTGATAACCCGGCACCAGCGGCACGCCGGCGGTTTCCATCAGAGCCTTGGCGGCGGATTTGCTGCCCATCGCGTCGATGGCCGAGGCGGGCGGGCCGAGGAAGATCAGGCCGGCCGCTTCAATGGCACGGGCAAACCCGGCGTTTTCCGACAGAAAGCCATACCCCGGATGAATCGCCTGAGCGCCGCTGGCCTTGGCCGCTGCGATCAGCTTGTCGATTTGCAGGTAGCTGTCGGCCGCTTTGCTGCCGCCCAGATCTACACGGATGTCGGCTTCACGGCTGTGCCGCGCTTCACGGTCGGTGGCGCTGTGTACGGCAACGGTGGTCAGGCCCAAAGCCTTGGCGGTGCGCATGACCCGGCAAGCGATTTCGCCACGGTTGGCCACCAACAGAGTGGTGAGAACAGGTGCGCTCATCAACGCGGCTCCTTGGTGGTGGTTGCGGCTTGCCAGCTCGGCGGACGCTTCTGCAGAAAGGCCCGCAGACCTTCCTGGCCTTCCGGACTGACGCGGATGCGGGCGATGGCGTTTTCGGTGTAACGGCGCAGTGCCGGGGTCAGCGCGCCGTTGCCGACTTCACGCAGCAGATCCTTGCTGGCGCGCATGGCGGCGGGGCTGTTGAGCAGCAGGTTGTCGATCCATTGTTCGACTTTCTGTTCAAGCTCGGCCGCCGGATAACTCTCGGACAACAAGCCGATTTCTCGCGCTCGTTGCCCGCCGAAACGCTCGGCCGTCAGCGCATAACGCCGCGCCGCACGTTCGCCGATGGCTTGTACCACGAACGGGCTGATCACTGCGGGCGCAAGACCGATTCGCACCTCCGACAGGCAGAACTGCGCGTCATCTGCGCCAATCGCCATGTCGCAGCAACTGATCAGACCCAGCGCGCCGCCGAATGCCGCGCCTTGCACCACGGCCACGGTCGGGATCTTCAGCTTGGCGAGGTTGTACATCAGCTCCGCCAGTTCCCGGGCGTCGTCGAGGTTGGTGTGGTAATCGAGTTCGGCCGATTGCTGCATCCAGGCCAGATCCGCGCCGGCGCTGAAGTGCTTGCCGCGTCCGCGCACCAGCAGGAAGCGCAGGCTTGGGTCACTGGCGACCTTGTCCAGCGCCAGAATCAGTTCGCGGATCATCTCGGCGTTGAATGCGTTGTTCTTTTCTTCGCGGCTCAGCCACAGGGTCGCGAAACCCCGTGGGTCGCTCTGCAATTCGAGGGTGTTGAAGTCGCTCATGAGGTTCTCCCGATCACATCCGGAACACGCCGAAGCGGCTCGGTTCGATAGGCGCGTTCAACGACGCGGACAAGGCCAGGGCCAGTACATCGCGGGTTTGTGCCGGGTCGATGACGCCGTCGTCCCACAGCCGTGCGCTGGAGTAGTAGGGGTGACCCTGCTCTTCGTACTGGTCGAGAATCGGTTGCTTGATCTCGCTTTCCTGTTCCGCAGTGAAGGCTTGGCCGCTGCGTTCGGCCTGCTCGCGCTTGACCTGAACCAGCACGCCGGCCGCCTGTTCGGCGCCCATCACGCCGATCCGCGCGTTCGGCCACATCCACAGGAAACGCGGATCGTAGGCCCGCCCGCACATGCCGTAGTTACCGGCACCGAAGCTGCCGCCAATGATCACGGTGAATTTCGGCACCTTGGCGCACGCCACGGCGGTCACCAGTTTTGCGCCGTGTTTGGCGATGCCGCCGGCCTCATATTTCTGGCCGACCATGAAGCCGGTGATGTTTTGCAGGAACAGCAGCGGAATCCCGCGCTGGCAGGCCAGTTCGATGAAATGCGCGCCTTTTTGCGCGGCTTCGGCGAACAGGATGCCGTTGTTGGCGAGGATCGCGATCGGGTAGCCGTGCAGATGGGCGAAACCGCACACCAGCGTCGTCCCGAACAGCGCTTTGAATTCATCGAACACCGAACCGTCGACCAGTCGCGCAATCACTTCGCGTACATCGAACGGCTGTTTGGCGTCCGCCGACACCACACCGTACAACTCGTCGCTGGCGTACAGCGGAGCAATCGGCGTGCGCTGCTGCACTTCGCCGAGCTTGCGCCAGTTGAGGTTGGCGACGCTGCGGCGGGCGAGGGCGAGGGCGTGCTCGTCGCTTTCGGCGTAGTGGTCGGCGACCCCGGAAGTCTTGCAGTGCACATCGGCCCCGCCGAGGTCCTCGGCGCTGACCACTTCACCGGTCGCAGCTTTTACCAAGGGCGGACCGGCGAGGAAAATCGTCGCCTGATTGCGCACCATGATCGCTTCGTCAGCCATCGCCGGCACGTAAGCGCCGCCGGCGGTGCAGGAACCCATGACCACGGCAATCTGCGGAATGCCCATGGCGCTCATGTTGGCCTGGTTGAAGAAGATCCGTCCGAAGTGCTCACGATCCGGGAACACTTCGTCCTGACGCGGCAGGTTGGCGCCGCCGGAATCCACCAGATAGATGCACGGCAAGCGGTTTTGCTGGGCGATGGTCTGTGCGCGCAGGTGTTTCTTCACGGTCAGCGGGTAGTACGAACCACCTTTCACCGTCGCGTCGTTGGCGACGATCATGCACTCGACGCCTTCCACCCGGCCGATTCCGGCAATCACGCCAGCGGCCGGCACGTCTTCGCCATAAACGGCGTGAGCGGCCAATTGACTGATTTCCAGAAACGGCGAGCCCGGATCGAGGAGGCGGTTGATCCGTTCACGCGGCAGCAGTTTGCCGCGCGAGGTGTGACGCTCCTGGGCTTTCGCACCACCACCCTGGGCCACTTGGGCGAGCAGGGTGTGCAGGGCGTCGACCTGTTCGAGCATCGCTGCGCTGTTGGCGGCGAACTCCGCTGAACGAGGGTTGAGCTGGGTATGCAGGATAGCCATGGACAGCTCCGTTTAGCGGGTTTCGTTGAACAGTTCGCGACCGATCAGCATGCGACGGATCTCACTGGTGCCAGCACCGATTTCGTACAGCTTGGCGTCACGCAGCAGACGGCCGGCCGGGAATTCGTTGATGTAGCCATTGCCGCCGAGAATCTGGATCGCATCCAGCGCCATCTGCGTGGCACGTTCGGCGGTGTAGAGGATCACGCCGGCGGCGTCCTTGCGGGTGGTTTCGTTGCGCTCACAGGCCTGGGCCACGGCGTAGAGGTAGGCGCGGCTGGCGTTGAGCTGGGTGTACATGTCAGCGACTTTGCCCTGGATCAGCTGGAACTCGCCGATGCTCTGGCCGAACTGCTTGCGGTCGTGGATGTACGGCACGATCAGGTCCATGCACGATTGCATGATCCCGGTCGGGCCACCGGACAGCACGACGCGCTCGTAATCGAGGCCGCTCATCAGCACTTTCACGCCGCCGTTGAGTACGCCGAGGATGTTTTCTTCCGGCACTTCGACGTCATCGAAGAACAGCTCGCAGGTGTTGGAACCGCGCATGCCGAGCTTGTCGAACTTGTTGCTGCGGCTGAAGCCTTTCCAGTCGCGCTCGACGATGAACGCGGTGATGCCGTGCGGGCCTTTTTCCAGGTCAGTCTTGGCGTAGATCACATAGGTGTTGGCGTCTGGGCCATTGGTGATCCAGGTCTTGCTGCCGTTGAGCACGAAACGGTCGCCGCGTTTATCGGCACGCAGTTTCATCGAGACCACGTCGGAACCGGCGTTCGGCTCGCTCATTGCCAGAGCGCCGACGTGTTCGCCGCTGATCAGCTTCGGCAGGTATTTGGATTTCTGTTCGTGGTTGCCGTTGCGGTTGATCTGGTTCACGCAAAGGTTGGAGTGAGCGCCGTAGGACAACGCCACCGATGCCGAGCCACGGCTGATTTCTTCCATCGCCACGACATGCGCCAGGTAACCCAGACCAGCGCCGCCGTACTCTTCCGGGACGGTGATGCCGAGCAGGCCCATGTCACCGAACTTGCGCCACAGATCAGCGGGGAACAGGTTGTCGCTGTCGATCTGCGCGGCACGCGGGGCGATCTCCTTGGCGACAAAGGACTGAACCTGATCGCGCAGCATGTCGATGGTTTCGCCGAGGGCAAAGTTCAGGGATGGGTAGCTCATGTGTCACCTTTTGGCTTTTTTGTAGGGTGGGGAGAAGGGCGTTTCAGTTCTCACCTTTACGTTAACGTAAGCCTGTGATGAATGGCTGTCAATCACCCTTTACGTTAACGTCAACTTGAGCGAGAGTAGGGCCAGTTCTGAACGGTCGGAGCTGACATCGCTCCGGTCCAACACCCACTAATAAAGACAATAGGGGTCGTCATGGATCAACCCAGTGCAAACCCGCAGCGCAGCTACACCCGTGGTTCCCAGAGCAAAGCCTTGCTGGCGATGACCATCGGGCAGAAGTTCGACGAGACCGTCGCGCAGTACCCGGACGGCGAGGCGTTGGTGGTGCGTCATCAGCAGCTGCGTTACACCTGGCGGCAACTGGCCGACGCGGTGGACGTGCATGCCAGAGCGCTGCTGGCGTTGGGTTTGCAGGCCGGTGACCGGCTAGGCATCTGGGCGCCGAATTGCGCGCAGTGGTGCATCACGCAGTTTGCCACCGCGAAGATCGGCGTGATCCTGGTCAACATCAACCCGGCCTACCGCAGCTCCGAGCTGGAATACGTGCTCAAGCAATCCGGCTGCCAATGGCTGGTCTGTGCGGGGGCGTTCAAGAGCTCCAACTATCACGGCATGTTGCAAGGCTTGCTGCCGGAACTGGCCGAGCAATCCATCGGCGAACTGCACAGCGAGCGCCTGCCGGAACTGCGCGGTTTGATCAGCCTCGACCCACAGCCGCCGTCGGGTTTTCTCCCGTGGTCGCAACTGGCAGATCTGGCCGCCAGTGTCTCTCCAGAACAATTGCGTGAACGCAGCGACAGCCTGCACTTCGATCAGCCCGTCAACATCCAGTACACCTCCGGCACCACCGGTTTCCCCAAGGGCGCGACCCTCAGTCACTACAACATCCTCAACAACGGTTACATGGTCGGCGAAAGCCTCGGCCTGACCGCCGCTGATCGGCTGGTGATCCCGGTGCCGCTGTATCACTGCTTCGGCATGGTCATGGGCAACCTGGGCTGCATCACCCACGGCAGCACCATGATTTATCCCAACGATGCCTTCGATCCGCTGCTGACCCTGAGCACCGTCGCCGAAGAAAAGGCCACCGCGCTGTACGGCGTGCCGACCATGTTCATCGCCATGCTCGATCAGCCGCAACGCGCCGAGTTCGACCTGTCGACCCTGCGCACCGGGATCATGGCCGGCGCCACTTGCCCGATCGAGGTGATGCGTCGGGTCATCAGCGAAATGCACATGAGCGAAGTGCAGATCGCCTACGGCATGACCGAAACCAGCCCGGTCTCGCTGCAGACCGGCCCATCCGACGAACTGGAACTGCGCGTGACCACCGTCGGCCGCACCCAGCCGCAACTCGAAAGCAAAATCATCGACGAGGCCGGCAATCAGGTGCCACGCGGCACCATAGGCGAGCTGTGCACCCGTGGCTACAGCGTGATGCTCGGCTACTGGAACAATCCGAATGCCACCGCCGAAGCCATCGACGCGGCAGGCTGGATGCACACCGGCGACCTGGCGAGCATGAACGACGAGGGTTACGTTTGCATCGCCGGCCGCAACAAGGACATGATCATCCGTGGCGGCGAGAACATTTACCCGCGTGAACTGGAAGAATTCTTCTTCACCCACCCGGCGGTGGCGGACGTGCAGGTGGTCGGCATTCCATGCTCGCGTTACGGCGAGGAAATCGTTGCCTGGATCAAATTCCATCCCGGCCACAGTGCTACCGAACAAGAGCTGCAAGCGTGGTGCAAGGAACGCATCGCCCACTTCAAGACGCCGCGTTACTTTAAATTCGTCGAGGAATTTCCGATGACGGTGACGGGCAAGATCCAGAAATTCCGGATGCGCGAGATCAGTATTGAGGAGTTGCGCAGTCACGAGGGCTGAGGAAAAGATCTGTGGGGGCGTTGCTCCCACAGTTTCAACTTTCTAAATCGATAAGAGCCTTCGAAGCCAGGGCGCGGACCCTGGCTTCGAAAGCAGCGCTTATTACTTTACCTCTACATTTTCCAACGCTTGATTCACCGCCAACTCGCCCAACATCACCACTTGCGCAATGCCCAACAGGGTCTTGCGGTTCGGCCCTTCCAGCAGACCGGCAAAATCACCGAGCATGACCGTGGCTGACGCGAGGGATTCGCAGGCGTTGGCCAGCAAGGACTCCGTGTCGGTTTGCGGGTTGACCATGAACATGTCGTTTGGGGTGTAGGGCGTGGCCATGATCCGGGCTGCCGGTGTCAGGTAATAGTCGAGCGCGCGTTCGGCCGCGTCGTGGAGTTTTCTTGAATCGGGAAATTCGTACGGGGACACCGGATCTTCTAACGGTGGAATGACGGTCGTGGACATCAGCTGGAACTCCGGACAAGAGTCGCTTGAGGATTTGTGTAGACGGCTGCCAGGCAGTGAGGGGACAAGCCCCTCACCGAGGCGGCAACTACCGCGAGACGAGATGGTTATCCAGCACACGATTGACCAGCAGCTCACTCAACATGATGACCTGCTGCAGTATCTGCATCGCCTTGCGCTGCGACGGATCGACGGTGTCGCCAATGTCCCGGGCCATGTCACTGGCCGACGACAGCGTTTCGCACGCTTCGACCAGCAGCGTTTCGTCATCCATTGTTGGATTGACCAGATAGATCCTGCCGGGCTTGCGCGACGGCTTGGACGTCTTCTGCGCCCCAGGATCGAGGTAATGATTGATCGCCCGCTCGGTGGCCGTTTTTATGTTTTCGGCTTCGAGTGCGGCGTCGTAGGGGATCGGATCTGCATCCGGAGGGTTAGGCGTAATCTTGAACATATATCTAATTCCTGAAATAGGGCCGCGACCGTTCTCTACTAAAAGAAGGGTGGCGGCTGCGCGCAGGTTAGTAGACCGGAGGAATTAGCAAGACCGGCGCGCTCGAGAGCGCCCTGCGCACAACCACCATCAAGTGCAGGACTGGACGTACCTGACTGAATGGGGCTCATGCACTTACTAAGACCATACGGGCTACTAAACCCGACCACTGATGGGCAGTGGCAGGTAAACGATAGAGTCCGAGGTCTAAGCGCACAAGCCGGCGGATTCTGGCGTACGCGTAGGTAACGACGCAAGGTGTTGTAGCCTTTATGGCGTAACAGTTGGTGTAAATTAAACGCCAATCCCACGTCGTTTTTGCACACGTCGAAAGCCATGAACTCTCCGTGTTTTTGATGAATTTGCCGGGTGCATGTGGATGGCTGGATGCTGCGGTTTGACCTCAAGCACATGCCAATTGAGTGCTCACTGGAAGGTCGTCGTTGGTGGCTGTGTGTCAACGTGGTTTTTGGGGTTCATCGTGAATAGCCTGGCATTGGTCGCCAAGGTAGTCCTGCTTGGAACACTAATGGCTTGATCCATAGGTCCGTACCTGACCCATTTTCGCGCCATACAAATGCGCCTCACGTTTTGATCAATGGCGTTTTTTAAAAGGTAATTTTCATGGAAAGAAGTTGCATTATCTGCGGCGTAGCCGCCAATTCCCGTGAGCACGTGTTCCCGGCTGCGCTAGGAGGGCGTCGTACCAATAAAGGAATTTATTGTGATACTCACAATGGAGAGTATTCAGAGCTGGCAAATATCATCGTCAACCAAATGCGTTTCTTCAATTCGCAAATCGGAGTGGTGGGGGATCACCAAAAAACGACTGGAGAAGTGAAACCTGTCTTACTGATTGATCCTGTTACGAAGACAGAAATGTGGCTGAATAACACGTCCACTGCTTTTGCTGAGCCCCGAATAACTTCTGTCACGTTGCATCCTGAGGGTGGTAGTGCAATCGAAATCGCAGCAAATTCTCTGCAGCAACTAGACACCTACGTAGCTGCCTTGCGAGAGAAAGGTCTGGACGTTCACGTTAGGAGCAAAGGTACTCCGGGGATTTATTATCCTGGCACTCTCGAGGGACGGCTGGATTTGGGTGGAAGCGATACTGGGCTAAGGGCAATCGCCTATATTGCGCAAACATTTCTAGCTCAAGCTTTTCCAGATTTGGCCCGCCTGCCCGAGCTGGCACCGCTTAAAGAATACACTCTTAACAATTCTGGAAAAGACTTTGCCTGCTGGTTGAGCCCCTCCGACGGCGGACATGATTCTGAGAGAAAACGGTTTAATCATAGGGTCATTGTTGGGCATAACGCAGATGACAACGTCATCTACGCTAGGATTTCGCTGTTCGGAGCATTCCATTACGGCGTCTACCTTGGGGTAGCTGAAGCCGGGTCAAGCCGGTCGGTTGTTTTCGACATTGATCCACTTGTGAAACATCCCCCGCTGGATATGCAAAAAACTGAATACGATAAAGCTGTTGGCTACAGTCCGAGACCCGAAAATCTGACGGAATACCTCGCCGCTGCGATTAAAAATGGTGAGGCGAAAGCTTCGGTAGACGGTTTGATGCGTAACATTCAGGATTTTCAACGAGAGAGTCTTGCCACCAAATGGCTTCAGGAACTCGAACGGGCTAAACCAACGGACCGAGAGACTGCCATTTCATTTTTTGAGCGGTTGGTCTCTAGCGAGTCAGGCTGGATATTGAAGCTGATTAAGCACTTTCGACGCAATTTTAGCCAAGCCATGGCGAACTCGAAAAATAAGGACATTACGAAAATACTGCATTATTACAGTGAAAATAATGAACTAGAACCTAGCTCATTCGATGGCTTGTCTGACTATGGAAGAATGCTTTTAGCCATATCGAGCGCAGCTATCATTGAAAAATTGACTGACGACTTCTTTAGTGGAGAGCTTGATCAAGATCGAATGGAAATGCTGCTGAATGGCGGTCAGGGTCTGTACACGGTGGGTAGAGTTATCCAGGATGAGGCGTCTCTTAAGGTTTTGGGCTACGCCATAAGCGATGAGGTGTGGTAAGCCCGGAGATAGCGTACACATGTAGGTCCCTGACGCCACGTCCGCCACCGAAATTTTCTCTGATTGATTACTGAAGGCGAAATTGGATCAAGGCCCACGTTGTCTGGAACCAGATGATCGAATTTTGGAATTCGGGAGGAAGCGCTAGGCCATTAACGGCCTAGCGTAGTTCAACCTAATCCCGACAATTAGTGGCGAACTGCTAAGTCGTCTTTGAGTACAAACTCCATACCAATGCCCACGCCCTCGAGTACCTCGGTTACGCGATCAATGAAGGTCTCGCCCTGCTCGGGTAATTGGTACAGACCATTAATGCGGATTTTGGGATTCTTACCTTTGGCTGGAGGGTAGCTTTCCAGTAACTCGCCGCTCTCAATGAAGGCGATGTAGGTGTTGATCTTTTCTTGAAGCAACAACAGGTGCTCGCCTTGTTGGGCTTTGTCGCCCCATTCCAGATGATCGGTGATGACGAGTACGACGTTGTCGGGCTCCCACTCGGGTACTGCGATGATGTCGACGACTTTTGTTTCGGTGATGGACATGTCTGCTCCCTCAGAGGGTCGGGTCAGGTCGAATGATGTCGACTCTGGTGGGTGGAATTCTGGTGCCTCCGGTGAAGCCGGGTTTGCCTTTGCCGACTACGGTCGCGCCAGACTTTTCAATTTCTGGAAAGCCGAGTTTCTGGTTGCGGGTGAGCGGCGCCGTTTCTGAAGATTTGCACTCAACGCATGAAATATTGCCTTCGGCATCGCGGCCCATCATATCAATGCGGGTACGGACTCCGCTGTCGGTTTTGACTGTGACCTCGCGGGCGGCTTCAGGTTTGGTCTTGCTGAACTCTTCGAAGGACGCTTCTTCAAACGCCTTGCCTTTTTGTTTGTTCTTCTCAAGCTGCGTGCTGAGCACGATGTAGATGGGCTCTAGGCCTGCGTCAGCAGGGAACCAGATGATTGCATCCTGGAACTCTGGGGGATGCGCCGGGTTGGCCAGGAGTGTGTCCGACTGTGCTGTCGGCGGGTATACCCATACGGGTGGTAGTTGGGGTGCACCTTCTAGTGCTGGAATACCCAGTACGCCGTCTGGGTTTGTCGCCGGCGTCCAGGTGAGACCGATGCCGTTGCCTATGCCGGCAACGAATTTCTCCCCGTCCTTTTCCGCTTTGATGACAGGGACAGTTTCCCAGTCCTTTTTCCCGCCGGTATAGAAGCCATATGCGTTGACGGAGCCATCGGGCAGTGTTTTTACGTTGACGCGTACGCGGGTACGGCCGCTGTCGAGCGTGGCGTATTGATCGTTTTTGTAGAAGGCGCTGTCGGGGGCGATACTGGTGTTGGGTATTAGCAGTGCGACGGTGCCTACTACTGCGCCGGCGGCTAACGTACCAGCGCCCTCTAGCAGATTGAGTGCAAGTGAGCCGCCCAGCCGCTGGGTGATGGCGCTGCCAGTTGCGGAACCGCCGACCAGTTGCAGTGGCGTGCCTTCGGCGGTGACTGCTGCCGCCGTGCCGAGCACGGCCCATAGGCCGTAGTCAGCCAGTTTTTCGACGGGGACGAACCCTGCTGGGTTGGTGTGGTTGATTTCGCCGTCGGGCAGGTTGCAGCTTTTGGCAAAGACGCAGCCCATGGTTTCGGGCTTTGCGTCTGGTGCTGGCGGGAGGTCTTTGTACTGCGCCCAGTGTTGGGCGTTGATGTCGACGGGTTCGACGCCGGTGTTGCGGTAACCCTTGGGTGGGTTGGGGACGTAGCCACTCAATCCTTTATTCCTTGTTCCGATCCTTGGTGAACAATCGCAGCGTGACAGCCAGTCACCTGAGAATCAACGGATGGCATTTGGCTATACAACCCATTGAATTAACGGATTTCGTCGGGAAACTTACCGTAAGGAGCTTGGTGGTCTGATGCATTTGTATCGTGCACCTTTTTCTCTGATGGCCGGCTTTACCTCAGATGGTTTTACACTGCTATGATGGCATCGAGCCTGCATTTCGTCGGGTTGTTGCTAGGGACCGCACCATGTCTGAAACAGTGAATATCGGCGAGATCGCTGAACAGCTCGTCCAAGATATATTTTCTTACTTTAATTGGTCTATTAAGCCAAGATGGAATGAGAATTTTGAATGCCACTGCCCCCACCATCTGACTCCTGAGAAAAAACCAAAAGATAAACATCCAGGAGATGTTATATTTTATTATGAAGATCCTTATCTAGGCTCTACAATTTATTTGCACTCAGATTTGAAGTCATACAAAAAGGATACTATTACCAAGCCGAAAGTTAGAGAGGCTTTCAAGTCTTTAGCGATGACAATTGAATGTGCTAAAGAGTCGGACTCTTGGAGAAATACTTTCAGCATCGATGCTTCAGAGGACCACGAGGTTCGAGGATTGCTCATCGTACACAATCACGACCATGGCTTCCAAAAATCATTTCATGATCTTATCGGGAATTTAGGCTTTGATTCAATTCCTATACCAAAGAATGTATGTATGCATTTTTTTGGTCCTGAGGATCTTATGCGTATGTACAGTATTGCAAACGACATTATGCGTCTGACTCAGCAGAAAAAAATATCTTCTGACTACACCTTTTACTATCCAGATCTGGTGATGCTGCACCGGCAAGGCGACGTGTGGGGGCAACCTGCTACAGTGGAGGCGCTGACTAGTCCTTATCTAATATTACAACATAGGGGCACGCAATCAGCCGAAGAGCAAGAGTCTGGGTATGTTGTTTATTACAATCGCCCAGGCAGCTCTCCAGAAGAGTTTGAATATTTACTGGATAGCTTCTCCAGATACCAGATGCTAGAGTCAGGCAAGGACGTTCAAATTCGTGTCACACATAAAAAACCCGATCATGATGTAGTGGCAAATTTTAATTTGGCAAAAAACAAATACGCAAAGCTGTGGGGGTTCGACCCGATCCGAGAGGCGATCTTGAATGGCATTAAGATAGCTCCAATTTCTTCAATGGTTGACAGCTATATGATTGGTTGGATGGGGTGGCGAGAATGAAAAAAAGAAGATATGGTCCAGCGCTCTATTTTGCTTCGGATAAAAACGTATTTGACGCTCTAGTGCAAAAGCACAAGGTGGACACTACAACGCTAGCCACCCTATTTAGAAATCGAAACACGATAATATCAAAAAATACTGAGCGTGAAGACTTAGCATATTATTTTTCTCGGCTTACACATGATTATTACGATCACAAACTGATTTCTGAAAAAATCGGAATTGCACCTCGACGCGAACGTTCGGCGATGATGAACCTCGTCGGCAAGGTTGAAGCTGAAAACGTCAGCAGCTCGCTTGAACAGATGAGGCGTGAAATTAACGAGTCAGGAGACAATGCTTTCGTATCTCGGGATGGAGATAATTTTTATCTTACAGTCCAATATTCTAGATTTGATTACAGAAAATCAGAGTTTGCTCAGCTGGTGGTTAAAGATGCTGTCATCGAGTTTAGTAAAACTGATGCCGGGTATTCGATAACGTCTCCGCAGAACGATTTTGCCAATGACATTAGAGATGAGCTGGTTAAAAGCATTTCAACAAAAGTGTCTGAGCCGATAGAAAAGTTTTCGATCAGTCTATTCGACAAGCCATCTCCTCAGCTTAGAACTAAATTTTTTATTGATTTAATCGGAGGGTTAACAGGTTTTACGACCCGAGACGTTTCTGATGTGTACGTGTACAAACCTAAGCCATCAGACGATGATCGAGACGACTTGGCCAACGATGAAGATGAAACACACATTGAGAAAGTGTTGTTGAGAGGGAATGGTGTAACCAGATCTGGAATCCTTCAGGATCTTGTTAGCTCTGATACATATTCCATAATTAGAATTTGCTGGCTTGCTAGGCGGAGCCTAGGAAATGGGGATGTATATAAGCTTGAAGCATCATTTGCCGATCCAAGAGATTGTCATAAGTTTTCTGTGTTGGTAAAAGCTGTTTTTCCCAACGTTGAAGGGAAGTTCCCACGGTCTAGGGCGCCGTTGAAAAGTGAAATTGATGAGTTGTCGAGAGCCATTGAGGCATCCGCAAAAACAGCAATGTTAGACATCCGGTGAGGCTAGTATGATTTCTAGATTCAAATGGTATGCCATTCGATTTCCTTGCACTGTTGCGGAAGCGTTTCAAAAGCTAGAAGGTTATCGATATGACCCTACAAGGGCCACAGGATTCGTTGTGGACGAGTCTAATTTATCATTTCAGTTTTTTTGGACCACACCCATCTATGCGACGGTTATTGACTCCGATGGAGTTAGCAGCCGTAATGAAATATTTTCTATCAGTAGTCAAAGTGCCAAAATACTCGGCACTGATCGCCTAGTAATGAGGATGCAGGACCCACCTAGATCGTCTCGCGAGCTATTCAATTCACTTGAACGAATACTCGGGTTTGGGTTTACTTGCGAAAAAATTATGATCACCGATGAAGTTATAAGAAAGTCTATTGAGTTATTTGGGTCGGTCACTCTCAACTCGATAAAAATTTCTGGCTCAATTCCTTCAATGTCGGCACTCGCCAGACTTGAGCTTGTATCAAAAGAGGGGGTGGACTTTAATAAAATTGACGACTTTAAATTAGAGAGAGTGCTTGTGGAATCAGCCTCATATGCTACAAAACATAAAGGGCTCTCGGGCAGTGTCGGCTTTACACGCAGTGGGATATGCAAAATTAGCGGGGATCTTGGACCGCTGATTCAAGACAATGTTGAGAGATGCCTACTTGATTTGTTTTCTTCAGTGAAAAGTTGATAATTATTATAACGATCGCAATATGTATAGATGCTAAGCAATTGGGCTTCGCTGGAATGGCGCCTCAACCTCCGAGCACGAGCTAAAGTGTGGCAAGCTAACTTTAATAATCTTGCTCGGTCGTCCTCTCAGAATCAATACCATTGTTCAGGGTGAGTTTCGATGGGGAAAGTGAACTCGCCTTCTCCAGGGATGAAGAAAATAGAAAGCTTTAATAGTTCAATAATTCGCATGTCACTAACATCAGGATTTCACGATGCTTTCAAAACTCCCCCATTATGGAACTCAAGGTTCTGAATCGCGCGATCTCCTTCTCTGACTGGGTTTCCATCTCGATGAGCCAGAACGCTACATTAAATGCAGACCTGATCCAATTACTTGCTTGCAGCATATTTTAGGTGAGCTAACGTCAGTTCGATAATCGCCGCTCCAGCATCAGGTTGCAGATATCCATCTGCCTCCACCGGCAAATATGGCCTCGCCGGTATGTACCCTACAGTTGCAGAAAATCTGCCTGCTCCTCTACAAACTGTATCATCGCCACATACGGTTTGTTGCTGCTGACCGGCAGGATCTGGCCCGGCCAGTGGCTGTGTTTGGCTCGGCTTTCTGTGGTGACGTCGGAGAGTTCTGGCCATTCGGGGCGGCCTTCGTGTTGGAAGTTTTCTTCGGTCTGGCTGGCGTGTTCGGTGGCGATGGTTTGCATCAGGGGTTTGAGGCCATGTAGGCACTTTGCAGGTTGGTTTGGTAGAGGGTTTTGAGGCGGCGTGGGCTGCCGAGTTGGACGGGGTGGGCGGTGCCTTGTCTGTCGACGATGATGGATTTGCCCCACCAGTCCTGGGCTTGCAGGGTGGGATGCAAATTTGTCGGTGAATTGTTTGAGGGTGTGGCCTTGTCGCAGGGCTATTTCGAGGGCGGCGCGGATGTCGGATAGCAGGTGAATGGCTTTGGCGATGGTGAAGGCTTGGTCGTGGGCCTGGTCGAGCATGTCTTGCCAGTGCCAGGTGATGGCGTAGCCCTTGGCTTTGAGGTAGGCGATGGCGTTGGCGGGTTCGAGGCCGAAGATGGCTTTGAGGTCGGTGGGGTTTACGGGTTGGATCGGGATTATGTCGCTTTTGGGATATGGTTTAAGTCAGTCGTGAACAGCCACACAGCACAAAGGGGAGCCGAAGCTCCCCTTTAATTTTGTCGTCGCGTGCTCTTTTTTATTATTGAGGGTCGGTCTGTTGTTGTTTTTGGCAACCGTGGCCCTTTACCGCTGTTTTTGGCGACCCCCATCCGGGGTCAAGAGCAAACGTATTTTTTTGAGCGCTGATCTGCTTTCTCGCTAGGCGATCCAACCGATTCGGGAGCTACCTTAAGGTAGTTTTATTGTTCTCTGCCCGGTTGCGGGTCATTCCGAGGAATACCCTGAAAAGCACACCTTCTCCAAAAAAATCTGTTAGCTGCGTCTCTGCCGTGTTGTTTTTGTTATGTCAGAGTCGGTACGTCTTATTTTTATTGGTTTGCTGCTTTTTATTCTTGTTATGCCATAGAGATAGCAGAAGCCGTGCCAACTTTTTAAAACCCTTGTAAATCAATGGTTTGAGATTTTTGAAGGATTTTTCCTTCGGGCAAAACCAGACAATTTGTTTCCGTGTTACTCGCTTGTGCCCACGTTTCGCGCTCGGCGGTAACACCGTCCCCACTCACTGTGCGTTACGGGCCTTGGCCACGCGCGAACCGCTTGGGCGACCCAGCACCGCACTGATCTGCTGGCCGGCGGCAATCAAGGCGTCGAGGTCGATACCGGTTTCGATGCCCAGGCCGTTGAGCAGGTACACCACGTCTTCGGTGGCGACGTTACCGCTGGCGCCTTTGGCGTACGGGCAGCCGCCGAGGCCGGCGATCGAGCTGTCGAACACCGCGATGCCTTCCAGCAGGCTGGCGTAGATGTTGGCCATGGCCTGGCCATAGGTGTCGTGGAAGTGCCCGGCGAGTTTCTCGCGTGGCACCTGTTTCGAGACCACTTCGAACAGACGGCGGGTGGCGCCCGCGGTGCCGGTGCCGATGGTGTCGCCCAGCGACACTTCGTAGCAGCCCATCGCGTACAGCTCGCGGGCCACCATGGCCACCTGTTCCGGGGCGACCTCGCCTTCATAAGGGCAACCCAGCACGCAGGACACGTAACCGCGCACGGTAACGCCGTGCTGTTTCGCCGATTCCATGATCGGCGCAAACCGCGCCAGGCTTTCGCTGATCGAGCAATTGATGTTGCGCTGCGAAAAGGCTTCAGACGCGGCGGCAAACACCGCGACCTCCTTGACCCCTGCCGCCAGCGCATCTTCAAAGCCGCGCAGGTTCGGCGCCAGTGCGCCATAGGTCACGCCGGGCTTGCGCTGGATTTGCGCGAACACCTCGGCGGAACCGGCCATCTGCGGCACCCACTTGGGCGAAACGAAACTGCCGACTTCTATATAGCCGAGGCCGGCGGCGCTTAAGGCATCGACCAGTTGCACCTTGTCGGCGACGCTGATGGGCTGGGCTTCGTTCTGCAGGCCGTCACGCGGGCCGACTTCGATCAGGCGTACTTGGGAGGGGAGGGACATGGCGTTGACCTGCTCTTTGAATTTCTGCGGGACCCTTGTGGGAGCGGGCTTGCTCGCGAAAGCGGAGTGTCAGCCGACAAATCTGTTTCTGA